>NZ_AXVL01000016.1:0-10631 GCF_000482505.1 Leptotrichia trevisanii DSM 22070 | reverse complement strand
GCCAAAGACTTGCATGTGTTAAGCATTCTGTCAGCGTTCATCCTGAGCCAGGATCAAACTCTTCATTCAATATATCTTCATATATTTTATTTCACCTTCGTCTTGACGAGAATCATTTTGATTCTTGACTTACATTTATCTTTTACACATTGTTGCTTCTTCTATTCTTATCTCAATTGTCCTGCGACACATTTCGTATCGACAGGATATATATTATCATAATTAGATTTCTTTGTCAACTACTTTTTTTCATTTTATTTGGATTTTTTCATATTTTTATTCGTAGTCTATTTTTTATTTCTTAGAAAATACCTTAAATTTGCTATTTCATGCTAAATCCCATTTAAATAACGAATTTTTTACAAACTTTTCTAATAAAGGATATAAACCTAATATTTTCAAATAATTAAAATATAATTTTCATTTTTTAAACATAATCTAGTATAAACTAATCCGTCAGAGCATTTTTCTATGCTGGCAAAACTGTTTGATGTCAGTGCAGAAAAATGTTGTAAACTAGCTATAGGTTATTACACAGCAATCTTGCCACAATTTTAATTATTAGGATAAACCTTTACTGCAAGATAAGGATTTGCGACAATGAGCAATCCTACAAAAATAAAAAAGAAAAAATATTTATTAATCAAAATATACAAAAAACAATAAAAAACAATTTAGTCGAATGATTATGAATTAGCTATCAAATAACCCTATTATAAAAATTTATTCCTATTTTTAAATGGGGTTTAGTATAACTTTATTACTAAATATAAAAAAAATTATGTATATAAAAAAGGAATTTTTCTAATTATGGTAAATAGAAAGTTATTCCTTTTAAATTTTATTAATATTTTAATTGCGAATAAACTTCATAGCCTTCAAGAAATTCCCGTCCTTTCAAATCGGATAACTCTATCATGAATGCTAATTCGTACACTTTTGCTTCTAATTTTTCGACTAATTGAACCATTGCTTTGGCGGTTCCCCCTGTGGCTAGCAAATCATCCACTATTAATATTTTTGAATCTTTTTCAAAGGCATCTTTGTGAATTTCTATGCTATTTTTACCGTATTCTAAAGAATATTCTATGCTTTCAACTTCTGCGGGTAATTTGCCAGGTTTTCTTGCGGGAACAAATCCCGCTCCGATATTGTAGGCTATTGCAGCTCCGAAAATAAACCCTCTTGCGTCAGCTCCCACTACATAGTCTATCCCTTTATCTTTATATCTGTCTGTAAAATCCTTTATAATGATTTCCAATCCTTCCTTATCTTTTAGTGCTGTTGTAATATCTCTGAATATTACTCCTTTTTCTGGAAAATTTTCTACTGAACGGACTAATTTTTCTATTTTTTCTTTTTCTTCTATTTTCATTTTTTCTTTTTCCTCTTTTCTAAAATTATATAATTAATAATAACTCTACTAAAACTAAACTTAAAAGTTACCGCTTTTCTTAAAATCCTAAATTTACTTAGTTTGCATCAGTTCAATTTTCAAAAAATTCAAATATATAATTAAACTTCTTAATTACAATAAATTATAAATTATGTATAAATTTTAAGTCTATCTAAATATTTCTAATTATTCATTCCACAAACTTCCCAAATAAGTTTCAACTTTTTCTCCATCCATTAGTCTTAATAAGTTTTCTTTAATATTTGGGTAAATTGTCATTGTTTTCAATTCTTCTTTTGTTACAAATCTTAAATCTGTGAGAACTGCTTCTTCTCCTAATTTAATGATGTCATTATTTTTATTGTTACGATGTATTCTAAAAAATAAATTCAAAATATGTCGCTCCTTGTCTGGAAAAATTGTTTCTGAAAAAAACAGAAATTCATCAACTTCTATATCCATATTTGTTTCTTCCTTGTATTCTCGTACAAGGGCTTCTTTAGAAGTTTCACCCCAATCATTTCCACCACCGGGAATAAGCCAGTATTTTTTATTATTTTTGTAATGTTGAATTAACAAAATTTTATCATCTTCTATGAGAATTCCTGCCACACGTATTCGTGGTCTCATTTCTTCCATTTTCTCTCCTTATTTTTCTTTTTCTTCTTCCTGTTCAATAATAATCGCCCTTACTCTTTCAACACGCTTATTATCCACATCGGTAACTTTCAATATAAAATTATTTTCCTTTACCTGATCAAAAACATCGGCAACTTTTCCCAGCTTATCTTGAATATATCCTGAAATAGTGTCATATTCTTCAGATAATGGAATTTCTATTCCCAGCTTGTCATTGATTTCTTCGATAGGTGTATCACCTTTTATATCAAATATTTTTTCACGAATTTGCTGAATGTTTTCCTCTTCCTGATCAAATTCATCTCTTATTTCTCCAACAATTTCCTCCAGCAAGTCTTCAATCGTTACAATTCCCTGTGTTCCGCCGTATTCATCAATAACTATTGCCATATGAAGCTGCTTTAACTTAAATTCTTCCAATAATTCAACTAACGGCTTCGTGATCGGAACAAAATAGGCTTCTTTCATAAAGTCCTTTATTGGCGGATTTTCCCCAGTCTGCTTATCATAACGGAGTAAGTCCTTCATATGTACTGTTCCTACAATTTTATCAATTGTTTCAGTATAAATCGGGATACGTGTGAATCCTTGATCCAAAATCTCATTCCACACATCGTCAATTTTGCTTTCTGCTTCCAACGCAAAAACATCTCTTCGAGGTGTAAGTATCTCCTTGACTGTCGTTTCTGAAAATTCAAAAATGCTGGTAATCATTTCCTCTTCGCCTTCTTCAAATACACCGCTTTCTGTTCCAGCTTTTAAAAACGTCAAAATTTCATCTTCTGTTATTTCAAACATCTGATCTTTTACTTTTATTCTGAATATTCCGACAATAACTCTTGAAATATGTATAAATAACCTAATCAGCGGCTTTAATACAATCCGTACTGTATTTAGCGGTATTATTAAAGTTTTGGAAACTCCATAAATATTGTTTCTGGCTATTAATCTTGGAATCATTTCAGAAAACAAAAGAACAAAAATAATTAATACAAAAAATGAAATTCCAATATAAAGATTTTCTGTATATATTTTTTTTATTAAATAAACTCCTGAAAAAACCATGGATGAATATGAAATTGTTTTTATAAATAACAATGTTGTGAGTAATTCATTTGGATTTTCAATCCAAAATTTTAAAAGTTCACTTTCCTTAGTTTTTTCCTTTTCTTTTGAATCACTTTTTAAATGAATTTGCTTTAATGATGATAATGCTGATTCGGCAGCGGATAGAAACGATGTAAGAAATAATAAAATCAATAATAGAATAACATCTAACAAAATCCTCTTCTCTTCCAAATTTATCCCTTCTTTATTTTTTAAATTTATAATTAGTAGTAAAATAACTTTAAAATCAAACTCAAATAATCTTGATAAGATTTAACTATTTTTTATTTTTAAAATATTACTCAATAATCATCAATGCCTGCCCTTTTTTTATACTGTCTTTGTCGTTTACCAGTATTTTTTTCACTTTTCCTGAAACTGTTGATTTTACTTCATTCATAAGTTTCATCGCCTCTACGATACAAAGTGTCTGCCCTTCTGTAACAGAATCTCCTTCTTTTACAAATGGAGCGGCTGTTGGTGATGGTGAAGCATAAAAAGTTCCAACCATTGGTGACGTAATTTGTGTCCCTGAAATTTCTTCAGGAGAGGCTTCCTGTACTGGTGCAGGTTCTACTATTTCTTGAACCTGTACTTCCTGTGAAACGTTTGACGGTACTGCAGCCATAGGTTGAGCCATTGAACCGTTAAAAATAACATTTCTTTCTTTTCTTTTTTTTGTTAATGATATTTCAAAATTGTTATCTTCGTACTTCACTGATTCAATCTTATTTTCATTCATACTTTCAGCTAATTTTTCAATAAATTTAATTTTATCTCTCATTAGTTTTCTCACTTTCTTTTTTATTTATTTTCAAAAATTTAATTGTCTATTTTTTGTTTATAAGACTTAAATGTATTTTTTATCAGCATTGCAATTGTCATTGGGCCAACACCGCCGGGAACTGGAGTAATAAAAGATGCTTTTTTAGAGACTTCCTCAAAATCCACATCTCCCCACAGTTTTCCATCCACACGGTTTATTCCGACATCAATTACAACGACACCTTCTTTTACGTCAGTTGTCTTCACTAATTTTGGAGAACCTGCAGCTGCTACCACTACATCGGCTTTTTGCAATTTTTCAGATAGATTTTTTGTTTTTGAATTACATACCTGAACTGTTGCACGTTTTTTTATAAGTAAAAGTGTCATTGGTTTTCCTACAATATTACTTTGCCCAATTACAAGGACATCTTTTCCTTCCAAGTCAATATTGTATTCTTCAAACATCTGAATCACTCCAGCCGGTGTGCAAGGTAAAAACCCTGTTTCATCTCCAATCATCATTTTACCAATGTTTGTTGTATGAAATCCGTCAACATCCTTTTCGGCTGAAATTGCATTTATAACCTTCAAACCATCAATATGCCTTGGAATTGGTAATTGTACCAGAATTCCGTCTATATTACTATCATTATTTAATTTTTCAATTTCTAAAAGCAAACTTTCTTCTGAAATATTTTCATCAAGTCTAATTGTTTCAGAATGAAATCCAACTCTCTCACAAGCTCTTATTTTGTTTCTTACATAAATTTGTGAAGCAGGATTTTCTCCTACTATAATTACCGCAAGTCCAGCTTTTCTGCCAGCTTTCTTTTCCAGCTCACTATGCTCCTGTTCAATTTCTTTCAAAATTTTTTCTGAAAGTGCTTTTCCATCCATTATAGTCATAGCTTTCCTGCCGAATTAAATTCAGCAGGTTCTCCTTTCAATATTATATTTTTTCACTCATATTATTTATTCGCCAGAAATTTAATTCCTGTAACTTTGCTGAAATATCCATGTCTACAACTTTCACATTTTCATCTAATTCCAATTTATAAGTTGTCATATTAAGTATTGCAGAAATTCCACTTTTTACAAGCCCTTCTGCCGCAATTTGTGCCTGTTCCTTTACAACTGCCAAAATAGCCATATCAATTCTTGTGTCAGAATCATTCTTCATATTTTTTATAAATTCACCAACATTCTGTATATCCTGAACGATTAAATTGTTTGCTGTTATTTTTCCAATTTTATTCTTATCCTTGTCAAATATCCCAACAATTTTAAATCCTTCACCTAGAACATCAAGATTTGAGGAAATCATTTCTCCCATTTTACCATGTCCTACAATTATAACATGGTTAATTTTATCAATTCCAAGAATCTTTGTAATAATTTCTATCAGATTATCTATATCATAACCTTTCCCTCGTACACCAAACTCACCAAATGTTGATAAATCTTTACGTACCTGAGCAGAAGTAGTATTCATAATTTTGGCAAGTTCGATGGAATTTATTTCGCTATACTGTTTTCGGACTTCTTTTAGAATAGATAGATATTCTGTTAATCTTTGTACAACTCTTTCAGAAATTTCCAATTTTTTTAATTTCATATTTCCTCCTATGAAAATCAGAAAATTATAACCTAGCCTTTTCTTCTCATTTTAAACTAGAATCGCTATATAATAATTTTTCTCCAATTACCATTTTACGTCCATTAATAATATCTACTCCCTTTTGAAGTTTTTTCCCTTCAAATTTTGCCTCCAAAATCAATAATCCTCCATTTGCAACTTTTACAACAGGCCCTTTTTTATTGATAATTTCGACAATTGTACCATTTTCTACTTCATCTTCATATTTTTTTTCAATTTTTTCACTTTTGTAAATTTTTATGTTTTCGCCTTTTTCGTTGAAAGTATGTGCCGCTGGAAATGGGTTTAATCCTCGAATCTGATTGTAAATAATTTCTTTTGTGTTATCCCAGTCGATTTTTGCCTGCTCCTTTGTAATCGGCTTTACTAAAGTGGCTTTGCTATCATCTTGCTTTTCCGCCTGAACTTCTCCATTTTCAATCAATTTTAACGCCTTTTTAAGTCCAGCTGCTCCCAAATCCTTTAATTTATCATGCAGAGTTCCAAGTGTATCATCTTCTGTAATTTCACAATATTCCTTTAAAATTACATCTCCAGAATCAAGCCCTTCCTCAATATACATTATGCTCACGCCTGTTTCAACATCACCGTTTAAAATGGCAGAATGGATAGGCGAGGCTCCCCGATATTTTGGTAAAAGTGAAGAATGCACGTTTATTATTCCATATTTTGGAATATCAATTATTTCTTTTGGCAAAATTTTTCCATAAGCTACAACTACGATTAAATCAGGATTTATTTCTTTAATTTTGTTTACAACTTCTTCATCCTTCATTTTTTTTGGCTGAACAATTTCCACATTATTGTCAATTCCAAATTGCTTTACAGGGGAAAATATGATTTTATTTCCTCTAGCGTTTCTTTTGTCCTCTTTTGTAAAAATAAGCTGTAAATCAGTATTTTTAAACACAATTTCCAGACTCGGTATCGCAAATTCTGGCGTTCCCATAAATATTGTCTTCATTTAATTTCTCACTTTCCTGACTTTATTTGTCCAAGTCCCTGTAAATTCTGCCTTTTGCAAAATCTTTCTTTAGAACATCTAATTTTTTAGCAACTAATCTTTTATTCATAACCGAAAGTTTGTCTGTAAATAAAATTCCTTCTATGTGATCAAATTCGTGCTGAAATGCCCTAGCCCACATTTCATCCAGTTCTTCAATGACTTCTTCCCCATTTTCATTCAAATATTTCACTTTAATTTTTGCAGGACGGTTTACTTTCTTAAAAACTCCAGGAATGCTCAAGCATCCTTCCTCCATATCTGCAATTTCCTCAGAAAACTCCAAAATTTCTGGATTAACAACTTTTTTCACAACTCCGTCATGTTCCAGCACAAAAAATCTCTTGGCAATGTCCACCTGATTTGCAGCAAGTCCCACTCCATTAGCCTTTCTCATAAGGGCAACCATTTCATCCAGAGTTTCCCTTACATTATCATCAACCACATCAACTTTTTCCGATTTTTCACGTAAAGTTGGGTGTCCATATAAAACTATTTTCATTTTTGTTTTTTCTCTCCTTATTAAACTCATTAGTCTCCATTTTATTTTATCATATTATTTGATAAATTTTAATACAAAACATCAATTAATTTTTTATTTATTATTCCTCAATTTTCTTAAGTCCCAATTTCGTTTCCGACACAAGCACTGCAAAAAGAACCAGTCCAGCCCCAACTGCCACTCTAAGCGATAATCTCTCACTTAGTATAAAAAATGCAAAAAGTGGCGCAAAGAGCGATTCCGTTGACATTAGTATTGAAGCTCTTGTGGAAGTTGTGTATTTTTGGCAAAATGTCTGCAACACTGTTGGTATCGCTGTTGAAAAGATTGTTAAATAAATTATTGCAATTAGTGTCATTCCGGCAGGCTTTTGAATTTTGTTCACATCTGAAAAAATAAAAAGATTTACAGCAAACAATATTCCAGCCACAAACATCTGCATAACAACAAGCTTTAACGGCTCAACTTTTTTGCTGAAATATCCATTTGTAGCAATCTGTCCTGCAAAAAATACTGCACTTATAATCGTCAGAATATCCCCAAAATTAAGATTTGCAATATTCAGCTTCCTGTCAAAACTTATCACAGCAACTCCCAGTACACAAATAACTGAAGCCAAAAATGCAAAAATATCAGGACGCTTTTTATGCAAAAACCAAAAAATATAGGGAACAATTACAACGTTAATCGATGTAAAAAAGGCATTTTTACTGGCAGTCGTGAGCATTGCCCCATAAGTCTGGAAAGCATATCCAAAAAACTGAAAAATACCAACTATTAATCCAGCCAAAATATCCTTTTTCGTAAATCTGCCAACTTTCTTAAAGAAAATCCCGTAAAGAATAATCCCTCCCACAAGAAATCTAATTGCTGACAAATAAAACGGATCAATCCCTGTATTCAACCCAATCTTCACAAATACAAACCCAAGTCCCCAAAATATCCCTACAAAAAGTAATCCAAAATCTGCTAAATACTGTTTCACAAAATTCTCTCCTTACTGTACTTTAATCTGCATTATTAAAAAACTTCTTATAAATATCCATTTTCAAAAATTCATTTTCTATTTTTCCGTCATTCTTTTCCAAATATTCCATTACAAAATCACGTACAAATTTGATTTCTTTCACATTTTTTACAATGTCCGTAAAAAGCATGTCAGATACTCCACTTTGCCTTGTTCCCAAAATTTCTCCTGAATTACGTAATTTCAAATCTTCTTCTGCGATTTTAAATCCATCTGTTGTTTCTTCCATAACTTCCAGTCTTTTTACTGAAATTTCATTTGTTGTTTCGGATTCTAAAAAGCAGTAGGACTGGTATTTCCCACGACCAACTCTTCCTCGAAGCTGATGAAGTGAAGAAAGTCCAAATCTTTGAGCGTCACGGATTACCATAATTGAGGCATTTGGAACATTTACTCCGACTTCGATTACTGTTGTGGAAACTAGAATATCAAGTTCGTGATTTTTAAACTGTTCCATAACTTTCTGCTTTTCCTTGTAAGTTTGCCGTCCGTGCATAAGTCCGATTTTTCTATTTGGAAAAATTGCAATATATTCTTCGTATGTTTCCTGTGCTGATTTTACATTCAGGCTTTCACTTTCCTCAATTAACGGTGACACTATGTACACTTGCCGTCCATCTTTCATTTTTTTTTCCATAAAGTTATACATTTTTTGTCTGTCAATTTCATTTTGTATCCATTTTGTCTTAATCGGACTTCTTCCAGCAGGAAGTTCATCAATAATTGACACGTCCAAATCTCCATAAATTGTAAGCGCAAGCGAACGTGGAATCGGAGTAGCACTCATAACAATTAAATTGGCAAGATTTCCCTTATCACATAAAAGTTTTCGCTGTGTTACCCCAAACCTGTGCTGTTCATCAATTACAATTAATCCAAGATTTTTAAAAATCACATTGTCCTCGATTAGAGAATGTGTCCCAATTACAATGTCAACAAGCCCTTCTTTTATCTCGTTCAGCAGTTTTTCCTTTTTCTTTCCCTTCACACTTCCAGTCAAAAGCTCCACTCGTATGTCAAGATTCATAAATTCATCTACAATTCCTAGATAATGCTGTGTAGCAAGAATTTCTGTCGGTGCCATAATTACGCCCTGATAATTATTTTCAACCATATAAAGAAGCATTATAAATGAAACAATCGTCTTTCCAGAACCAACGTCCCCCTGAATCAGCCTATTTACAATCTTTCCAGCCTTTAATTCAGAATAAATCTCCTTTATTACACGCTTCTGTGCTTTTGTCAATTCATAATCCAAACCCTTTATAAATTTGCTCACAAGACTTTTATTATCTTCAAGTTTGTAAATATTCTTATTTGCCTTGTCAACGCTAAAACGATTTTGTAAAATTCCCATTTCCAGAAGCAAAATTTCCTCCAGCATAAATCTTTTCCGTGCTTTGCTTTGTTTTTCTTCGCTTTCTGGAAAATGAATATTTAAAACTGCCTCTTTTCTTCCAAGCAGTTTCTCCTTCTGCAAAAATTCCTTTGGTAGATTTTCCTGCAACAAATATCCGTAATCCATTAGGGTATTTTCCATAACTTTTCTGATTGCCTGCTGTCTAAGCGACTCGGTAGACGGATAAATGGGTAATATCTGCTTTTGTTCCTGTATATCAAAACTAGCTTGATTGATTTTTTTGTATTCAGGATTTACAAGTTGAAATTTTACAGTCTTTCTCACTTTCCCATAAACTGTAATCTCATCTCCAATGTGAATACCATTTTTCACAAACCTGTTATTAAACCACACAAGCTCAATCATTCCGCTATCATCACTTAAAACCGCCCTAAACATAGTCCTTCCAGCCTTTATATACTGATTAACCACATTCACAACCGTCCCCTGTAAAATCACAAATTCATCCGCCAGAATTTCTCCAATCTTCTTATGATTGCTCCTGTTTTCATAAGCCCTCGGGAAAAAATAAAGCAAATCATAAAGTGTAAAAACTCCCAATTTCCTGAATTTTGGAATATTTGTTTTTGTAACTCCTTTTATTTTCACATTTTCTAAATTTTCATAAAGCAAGTTATATGTTTTCATAGCCATTTCCGCCTTATTTTAATATCTTCAAACAAAAAAATTAATTAAATAAAATAATTTTTAAGTTTGAATTTTAATAATATTTTTCAATGTTTGTATGTTTTATTCCTATTTCTTCTATATCATTACTAATAATAATACCACAATTTATGGAAATTTTCCATATTTCGAAAAATAAAAACTGCCCTAAGTTTTAAGACAGTTTAACTAATTTTTTCATTTATAAGCATCTTTTTTTCGCGACAGAGTAAAAAATATAGGGGCAGTCATTAAATACCGCAACAAATCTTTTTTGACTGCTTTTTTTAAAATATTTTACTTTGTGATATTTCTTTCAAAACTTCCCTAATCGGACATTCTCCTCCTCTCAAATATGGAATGTTTGTGCTTTTTCCTGTTTCATTAACAATTTCTGGCAAGCATTCCATCTCTATTACTTTTTCTAGTGAACTCGTTCTTTTGCCGCTAAAGTACAATTCATACGC
>NZ_AXVL01000011.1 GCF_000482505.1 Leptotrichia trevisanii DSM 22070 | reverse complement strand
TCGCCATTATCATTCTTAATATCATATCCTGTTTCCAAATATCCAGAATAGACTTTGTCATTATGATTAATCTTTGCTCTTGTAAAGTCATTGTTACTTAAAATAATATCTCTTTCAACATCACTGTCAACAAATCCTATTCCGAAACGTCCTTGCAAGTAGAACGGAACATTTTTGTTGCCTAATCTTCCATATAGTGAAACGCCAAAGTTATTGGCATCAGATTTTCCACCATATCTGTCAAATTTAACATCAGCTTTTGAGTATGATAATGCAGTACCTAAAATCAAGTTTTCACCAAACTGCTTGTCAACTCCGACTTGTCCACCAGCAACTTTAGTATCTCCCTTACCATATCCATCCTGTTTTAACTTACCATTGGCACCAAATCCAGAAATCCACAATCCGAAATTATCTCCAACATTGTCAAGTGTTCCTAACATAACTAATCTGTTTGACAAGTCCTTGTTTACAGTATGTGAATGTTGGAATGTAAGTGCCTGTGCAGAAGCATAAATTTGTCCAGATAGACTGTCCAAAACTGCTGCCCTGTTTGAAGAAGTAAGTGCCTGGAGTTTAGCAGCTTTTCTTTCAAATTGAGCGACATTTCCAGCAGTTCCATTTTCAATATTTTGATCTAACTTTTGGAATGCAGTTTCCAAGTTTTCGGCAGTATTTTTTTGCATTTCGTCAGATTCTGCAATTTTTTCTACATAGTCTAATACATTTTTTCTGCTTACTTTTGCAGAAACAGCATTTTCGTTTTGGTTGATTTTAGCATTTAACATTTCATCAGTGTTTACATTTTCAAAGTTTCCTTCGATTTTGCTGTCTGATGTAATTACATTTTGTGTAGTTCCGTTAGCTGTTACGTATTTTCTTTCTCCATTTTCTTCTGGCTTTATTTCAAGTCTTGAATTATTTAAATTAACTTTTCCTTTTACATGAATATTAGAATTTAAATCTGATACAACCCTTGAATTTTCCAAAGCCTGATAATTTCCACTAATTTGTGTTGAACCAGAGTTTTCCAGAGTTCCATTATTTGTAATATCATTTTTTATTACAGCATTATTTGTAGAAAGAGTAGCTTGTCTTCTTACACTGATTGATGAAGAATAAACACCATTTACTTGCAATCTTCCTGCTTTTACTGTTGTAGGCCCTGTAAATGTAGAATGTCCAGATAAGATTAAATCTCCAGCTCCATCTTTAACTACACCTGCATCTCCTGAAATATTATTTGAGAAAGTATAAGTTCCATTTGGAATGTTGATATTTACGTTATCTCCAAGTGCAAGCTGCTTACTAAATAATGCAGGCCCTTTAAGAGCTTTATCAACATTTAAAAGTCCCCATCCATAAACATCATCAACACCTGGTGCACCAATGTCAGTTGCTGTTGATAAAATAGTTTGACGGATTAAACTTGCGTCCATCCAAGGATATTTTTCTTTAATCAATGCTGCTGTTCCTGTTACAAGCGGTGCTGCAAACGAAGAACCACCACCAACATAATTTTGTCCTTTTATTGAAAATGTCTGATCCCCGACTGCAGTTACAGTCCAGTTTTTAGCAACTCCCGCAGGTGAAAGAGGAGTTAGGTTATCCCAGCTTGTATCTCCTAATTTTGATTCAACTTTTGAAGTTAGTGCAACTACATTTATCCATCCTTTTTCAAGTTCACGTTCAAAGTGAGGTAATCCCCCTTCAAGTGTAGGCTGTTTGTCAGAAGAATCATTTCCGGCTGCCCATACGAATAAAGAACCATTATTTACTTCAGTTTTATAGAAATTAAGTAGATCACTTCCTATTTGATGTCCATAATAGTGGCTTGAAGTTGAGTTGCTGTTAAAATCTGTTACTACTCCGTCAATTCCAAATGACTGGTTATAAATAGAAACTCCTTTATCTTTCAATGCCTGATACATTGCCAGTGTTACTTTAGGATATGTTCCCTTCTCACCATGTTTACCAGCGTCAATACCATAAACAGTTGCTCCTTTGGCGATTCCGTTTGAAGAACCTGCTGCAAGATCAGCCACAACTATTCCGTGATCGTCATTTGCAGTAGATTCGGCTGTAAATCCAGGAACTGTAAGTTTTGTTAAACGGCTTCCAAATTTTGCTGCTAAATCTGCATCAAATGCTGAATTTTGGAATCCTACATCAATAACTCCTACTTTGACACCAGAACCTGTAAGTGTTGAATTTGAATTATTATGCGGATTATCTTTGTTGTACGAAAGAGTAGTATCATTCCATGTTAATCCTGAGCTTGTTGTAGTTACAGTTGGTTTAGTTGTTACCGGTGCTGTAGGTTTCGTACCTGTATCAGGTGATGGTGATGGCGTAGGGGTTGGTGTTGGAGTTGCTGATGCAGAGCCACCGCCACCTCCTCCACCGCCACCGCAACTGATTAATAAAGCGGCTAATGCAATAAGAATTGATTTTTTAGTGAAGTTATATTTTTTAGCACCTTTTTTTATATCTTCATTAAATTTTTGTAAATTAGCAGTCATAACTACCTATCTCCCTTCGATATATTAAAAATTATTTTATTTAAATTGTTTTTTTGCTTTTCTTTGAAAAAAATTTAAATGTAATTAATTTCTGTGATAATTTTCCAATATTATTCTACCACATTTTTTCAAGAATTTCACTATAAATTTACAAATTTATTTAAAAATTTCTCCTGCTTCCTTATACCATAAAACTAAGTCCAGCTCGTCCATTTTTATTTTTGAAAATTCTGAATATTCCCGCATTTTTTCCTCAATTTCATAGTATTTTTTTTCTGTTATTGTTTTAGGAATTTCATCAATTACATTAAGTGCTTTGAGATTTCTTAGAATGTGTCTATCCAAAATTGCAATATTTTCTCCAAACCCAAGATTTCTCAACACATGATTTGCCTCTTTTAATCCCATTCCCTTGATATTTTTCAAAATCCATTTTCTTTTTTCAAGAGTATCTCCAATTTCTGATAAAATTTTCCTTGGCTGTAATTTTTCATCCTTTGTCATTAGTTCCCGTAGTTCCACCAAATACCGTGATTTATTATTCTTAAATCTGACAATGTTTAGAAATTCCACTATTTCTTCAGGCTTCCCATCATAAAGTAGCCCATTTTCCACTAAAGTTGTAATGGCTTGCCAGGCGTTCTTAGCTTTTGACTGAGGTGTCAGAATGCAAAATGCTATTTCTGCAAATACTTCTTTTTCTGTACCTTTCCAAGCCTTTTTGTAACCTTTTATCGCCTTTTCAATTCCCTTTTTTATTTCTTTATGGATTTTCAAAATCTCTTTATGCTTTTCCTTATCAATTCTCCTACTAATTTCATAATTTTCATTATTTTTTTTACTTTTTTCAGACATAATCAAATTTCCTTGTTTTAATAATATTTTTTATTTATAAAATTATTTTAAAATTTCTTTCAAAAGTTACGATTATTGCTAAATTTCAAGATTAATTAACTTTTTTAGTTTATTTTTGGATAAATCTAAATTTATTCCAGAAAAAATTGCCCAATTTCATCAATAGTTTCCTCTGATTCCTTGAGCGGTGCTAAAATCCAGTCGTGACACAGATTTTCCCCAATTTTTATTTCCACACTTGTTCCAACGGCAACTTCCAGCATATCACTTAACTTTAGGCAATCTGGATACAAAATTTCATTTGTCCCAAAAATTAGAAAAATCTCCCCAAGATTATCCATATTTCCATAAATTGGCGAAATCATAGGACTTTTCACGTCCAGTTCCCCAGCAAACTGCTTTCCTGTCACAATTAGCCCATTTAGTGGCAAGAGAGGATCTTTTTCCGCAAATTCCTCTATTTCCTTATTTGTCATCGAAACATCCACCCAAGGTGACATTAATACAGTTTTCTTTGGAAATGGCAACCCTTTTTCGGTTTTCAATATTTGTAAAAATGCAAGTGCCAAGCCTCCACCAGAAGAATCTCCAAATAAATAAAATTCATCGTCTTTGTATTTGTCAGTTATCTGCTTATAAGCATCCATTAAAACCTTGTGAGCCTTATCAACTGTGTTTTCTGGAGCAAGTGGATAGTCAATGAATGTAACTTTCAGATGATATTTTTTTATCAGTTTTTCAATAATATTTTTGTGAGCCTTGACAGCACGCATGACATAAGCACCACCATGTAGAAAAATAATATGTTTATTGTAACTTTTTTCTGAAAAAACTGTCAAAACTTGGTATTCATCAATAAACTGCTCATCAGTAATAAGCGATTTGTCAAAATTCTTTTTATTCAAAAAATCCGTATCTCTCCTCGGATTTAAAAAATCCTTTTCCTTATATTTTTTCATGTTCACCAATTTTGCAATTGGTACTGCAATATCTGATAATAAACTCATTTTTTCATTTTATTTTTCAAGAAAAATAATTAAACTCCTTTCACATCTTAAAATTTAGCATTAAATGTATTTAGTAATTTGTTCTTTTTTATTTATGGACAAGAAGTCAACAATAAAATAATTTACTTTGTTATAATTTTAAATTCTTATTGTACAATTTCTGATAATTTTTGAATTAAAATATTTTCACTTTCTAATTTTTCCCGTATTTTTTTTACAAAAAGTAAAGCCTTTTCTCCGTCACCGTGAACACAAATAGAATCAGCCTTTATTGGTATTTCTTTTCCTGTTATTGAAGTTACTTTTTGTTCCTTTATCATTTTTACAACACGTTCTATTGCTTCATTTTCATCGTGAATCATCGCCCCTTCCTTTGAACGTGCCACAAGGCTTCCGTCTTCCTCATAAGCCCTATCTGCAAAAACTTCGCTCGCATATTTTAAACCTAAGTCTTTTGCAGCTTTTAAAGTTTCACTTCCAGAAAGTCCAAGAATGATAAGAGAATTGTCAAATTCAGCGACAGCTTTACAAATAGCCCTTGATAATTTATAATCTTTTGCAGCCATATTATACAAAGCTCCATGAGGTTTTACATGTTGCAGCTTTACACCTTCACTTTTGCAAAAAGCCCCTAAAGCTCCTAATTGATATAGCACATAGGCTTTCGCTTCGTCTATTGAAATCTTCATTTCACGTCGTCCAAATCCCATTAAGTCGAGAAATCCAGGATGAGCCCCTATTCCAATGTTATTTTTTTTAGCAGTTTCTATCGTTTTTTTCATAACGACAGGATCTCCTGCATGAAATCCGCAAGCTACATTAGCACTGGAAATAAGTGGAATAATTTTATCATCTCCTCCAATTTTATAATTACCAAAACTTTCTCCCAAATCACAGTTCAAATCCACTTTAAAAGCCATATTTTACCTCTTTTCATTTTAAATTTTTAATAAAGCAATACATTTTCAATAAAACTTGTAGTTGCCTTTCCTTGACAGAAAACCTCGTTTCTCATAATTTGATATTGAAAATCTAGGTTAGTTTCTATACCTAAAATAACAGTTTCGTTTAGTGCTGAACGCATTTTTTGAAGTGCCATTTCACGAGTTGGAGCGTGAACTATAATTTTGACAATCATTGAGTCGTATTCTGTTGGTATTGTGTAGCCTGTGTAAATAGCAGTGTCAACTCTTATTCCATTGCCATCTGGCAAGTGCATATTTATTATCTTGCCAGGACTTGGCATAAAGTTTTTTTCAGGAATTTCTGCATTTATACGGCATTCTATCGCATGTCCTCGCAATTGTATGTCTTCTTGTGTGAAACTTAATTTTTCATTCATTGCCACTCTAATCTGTTCAATTATCAAGTCCGTTCCTGTTACCATTTCAGTAACTCCATGCTCCACTTGGATTCGGGTATTCATTTCCATAAAATAATATGAGCCATCCGCACCCATTATAAATTCTATCGTTCCAGCGTTTGTGTAATTTACTGCTTTTGCCGCCAGAATCGCATATTTGTTTAGAGCTTCCCTTGTTTTTTCAGAAATTGCAGGAGATGGCGATTCTTCCACTAATTTTTGATGATTTCTCTGAACAGAGCAGTCCCTTTCGCCAAGAGCCACTACATTGCCAAAATTATCAGCAATTACCTGAATTTCAATGTGTCTCGGATCTTCTATAAATTTTTCAATGTACATAGTGTCGTCGCCAAACGCATTAATTGATTCCCGCTGAGCCACATTAAATAAAAATTCAAATCCATCCCTATCTTTTACAACACGCATCCCTTTTCCGCCACCACCAGAAGAAGCCTTTACCATAACAGGGTAGCCGATGTTTTCAGCAGCTTTCATTCCAGCCTCCACGTCATAAACAGGCTCCTTTGTTCCCGGCACAACTGGAACACCAGCCTCCATCATCGTTTTTCTAGCCTGAGATTTATTCCCCATTCTGTCAATAACTTTGGCTGTTGGCCCAATAAAGTTTATCCCATTTTCCTCGCACATTTTTACAAACTCTGAATTTTCTGACAAAAAGCCATATCCAGGATGAATCGCATCCGCTCCCACATTCAAGGCAGCTGTAATAATACTTTCCTTATTCAAATAACTATTTCTTGCTGGCCCTTCCCCAATACAGATACTTTGATCCGCCAGTTTTATATGAAGACTCTCCTTATCCTCCTTTGAGTAAATCGCAACGCTCATAATCCCCATATTTCTACAGGCTCTAATAATTCTAACTGCAATTTCTCCACGATTTGCAATCAATACTTTTTTTATCATAAATTAATCCTCTTTCTCTTTTTTCTTTTAAAGTGATTTTTTAAATAAATTAAATTATTTAAGCAGCAGATTTTAAAAAATTTAATACATTATTTTTATTCCATAAATTTTATCTTATCTTCAATTTCTGCATAACGTTCTTTTCCAATAATCTTTTCCAAATCCACATTTGATCTTATGTTACTTTTTTTAATTTCAGGAAGTAATTTTTTTATTTCCTTATTTGTAAATCCTATTTTTTTTAATTCTTTTCTATTTAACTTGTTAATGCTGTATTTTGTAATTTCACGTCCATAATTCTCATTTGGATTCTGAATTTTTTCATTATCCACAAACAAAAATTTTTGTGCAGTTTCTAATCCAGTTTTCCCAAACCCTGAAATATTTTTCACTTCGTTAATATCTTTAATAATCCCAACTTCATCCCGATATTTCACAAATTTTTCAGCCTTATTCTTATTAATCCCCAATTTTAGCAAATCCTTGTACTCAACATTATTGATGTCGAATTTTACATTACTTTTTGTCAAATCAGCATCTTTTTTAGCCTTATCCTTTTTATAATTTTTTTCCTTACTAATCTCAATTTCAGGAATATTTTTATCCTCAATTAGAAGTCTTAAAAAATTTCCCCCAATTAACAGCATTATAAAAATAATGACATATTTTATTTTCATAAATAATCCCCCTTTTGATCATTTTATTTAACAATTTTTGAAAATCTGCCACTTAAATAAAATAACTTATATTTTATGACAAATTATACCACATTGATTTGTTATTTGATAGATAAAAAAATTAAAATTTAAATTTTATCATTACTACACCACTTAAATAAAATTTTTATCTATTTAATTAAGTTATTTTCTTTGTTGAATTTTTTGAGGTAGAAAACAAGAAAATAAAATAATTTTCTCATTTTACTTTAATAAAAAGGTGCTATTATTATTATGAAATAAATAATTTGCTCTAATTATTTAATTTTTGAGAAGAGATTGAAATATGATAAGAGGTGATTTTTATGAAAAAAATTAGAGAAAATGTGAAAAAATTGCTTTTGCATTTTAAAAGTGGATTTGAGAGATTTCCGATAACGATTATTTTAACTTTTTTGCATTTTATTACAGGGGTGTATATAGCTGAAATTAGAAGTTTTGAGTCTGATTATTTTATTGAAATTAATTTGCTTTTGTTTGGAAGTGTTTTTATTACAGCGATGTTTGAAATGGTTCGAGAAAAATATTTTTATAAAAAAAATAGATGGCTAGTAAGAGGAATTTATTCGCTTATAACACTTGTTATATCAATTATTTTTTATGTAGAATATTTACGAACTAATGATTATTACAATATTTATTATTTTACATTAATTCCGATTTCTATAATTTTATTTTTATTAATCCCTATTTTAAAAAAGGAAAATAAGGAAAAATATTTGCAGTCAGTATTTTCAAGTTTTATTATAACAGGAATTTTTGCTGCGGTTCTCTGGGGTGGAATTGAAATAATACTGATAACAGTTAATTATTTATTTTTTAATTTTTATGATAAAGATAGTTTGTTTTTAAGATTATCTATGTACTTTTTCTGGTTTATAGCTGAAGTATTTGGAGAATCATTGTTTTTATCTTTATTGAAAAAAACTGATGATAATCTTGAAAACTATGAATTTCCATTTATTTTTAATTTATTGATTAAATTTGTAATTATTCCGTTAATTATTATTTACACAGGTGTTTTATATATTTATATGGCGAAGGTTCTTATATCCATGCATTTGCCAAAAGGATTAATTTCTCACCTTGTTCTTTGGTACACAGCACTTAGTGTCGCTGTTATGATTTTAATAACACCATTTACACAGAAAGATAAATTTTTTGAGAACTTTAAAAAATATTTTCCATATTTTTCGATACCTTTAATTTTTGCTTCACTATTTGCAGTTTTTCAAAGAACGTATCAATATGGAATTACTGAAAATCGTTATTATGTACTAATTTCAATATTTTGGCTGTTTTTCTGCATGATTTTATACATAAGAAAAATGAATGTTACAGGAGTTTTCATAAGTTTAATTGTCTGTTTTATAATTTCAGTTTACACTCCGCTTAGTGCCAAAAATGTTAGTAATTTTAGCCAAAGTCAAAGATTGAAAAGAATGCTTGTAAAATATGGAGCTTTAAAAGATGGAAAAATTTCCAAAATTACACAAAAACTGACTGATGAAGAAGGTAGCCAGATTCATACAACGATTCAATACATATCTGATAACAGCACTATTGCGAAATTAAATTTCAAAAATGAAAAAGGTGAAGTTTATGCAACTCTTGGAGATTTGGAAAAAGGACTGGATGTGAAAGAATCTTGGAAAGATTATTCTTACAGAAGTTATGATGGAGAAAATTATGAAGAACGGAAAGTTGTCACATATAAAGTAAAAAATATTGAAAATGCTGAAGTTATATCTGATATAGCAGGTTACGATAACTTTATATCTTATAAAAATGTTTATAATGAAGATTTGATAAATCAGGAAAATGAATCTGAAAAATATAAAATTATTTTAAAAAATAAAATAATCACAATAAACAGCAAAGATGGAACAGAACTTGCCAAAATAAATTACGAAGATGCAGTAAAGCAAATAGTGTCCAAATTAAAAACTTTAAAATTACAGGATGCAAATGATGCAGTGTATGAGGTTTCACAAAAAGATTTAGAATATATTGGAACAATAGGAAAAATTAATTATAAAATTTCTTTAAGAAGCATTAACGAAGAGACAGTAGATGGAAAACCAAAGGATTTGTATTATGATGAGTTTGATTTTATGTTTTCTGAAAAGAAATAGTTTTTGAAATAATTTTAAAACAGCCAAAACTCTTGAGTTTGATTTTAAAAAATGTTACTATGAATAAAAATGAAAGGAAAAATTAAATTATGAAAACTTTAGTTATCTTGGCACATCCCGATATGGAAAATTCGAGAATTAACAAAAGGTGGAAAGAAGAATTGGGGAAATATCCTGATAAAATCACAATCCACGAACTTTACAAGGAATATCCAGACTGGAACATAAACATTGAAAAGGAACAGGAATTGCTTGCAAAACACAATAATATAATTTTTGAATTCCCGCTTTACTGGTACAGCAGTCCGCCAATATTAAAAAAATGGTTTGATGAAGTTCTTTCATATAACTGGGCTTACGGAAATGAATACAGGCTTAAAGGTAAAAACATAGGTTTTGCCGTATCTGTCGGAGGGCCAGAGCAGGAGTATTCAAAAGAGGGTTCCGTTAGATTTTCAATGAATGAAATTTTAGTTCCTTTTGAAGCCACTGTCAAATACATTAAGGCAAATTTAATTCCCCATTATTTTATTTTTGACACTGAAAATTTGAGCGATGAAAAGTTGTCAGAAAATGTTGAAAATTATATAAAATATATTTTCAATATAAAGTAGTTAAATTTAATAGAAGAACAATAAAAAATCGGGATTTTTCCAGCTATATTTTGACTTTCCAAAATTTTAAAAATTGCAGTCAGAAATTTGGCATTTAGCTTTAAACCAAGTTTGTTATTGCTTGTGGATTTATTCCAATTTTTTGGAAAAGGAGAAAAATGACAATAAGAAGAAAACTTATGTTAATAAACATTTCTTTTATAACATTTGTATTATTAATTATATTTGTTTTTTTATTATATTTCCAATACACTGTTTATAGTTATATTTTAATTACCATATTAATATTGATTCAAGTATTGAGATTAGATAAAAAATTGCTCATGTATTATTATAAAAAATATATAAATATTTTAGATAAAGAACTTGATCCTGAAAAATTTATAGAAATTACACAAAATGAAGATAACAGAAATAAGAATAAGCGTTATAGAAATTATATGAAACTGAATCTTTGTGCTGGATATTCTTCACTAGGAAAAGTAGAAGAAGCGTATCAAAATTTAAAAGATATAGATTTATCTAAAAAATCATTATTCAGGGAACAGGATAAAATCCTGTATTACTATAACGAAGCGTTGTTATTGCAGGAACTTGATAGAAAAGAAGAAGCGATAGTTATTTACAAAGAAAAAATTTTACAACTTAAAGAGAAGTTTAAAACTAATAAGGAATTAGAAGGAATAAATCCTCTTATTGAATTTTTAAATGGTATTTTATTTTATGAAAATGACAATACAAAAATGATTGAAATTTTATCGGAATTATTAAAAAAATTAAGTAATAAACGTCAGATTCTAGTAATTAAAAATTTATTAGCAAATTATAAAGTAAAAGCAGGAGAGACAGAAGAAGCAAGAAAATTATACGAAGAAGTTATTGAAAACGGGAATAAGTTATACATTGTAGAAGAGGCAAAAGAAAAATTGAATAAAATGTAATTATAAAAAAATAAATCGGAATTAATCAATATCTTAAATATATTCCGATTTTTTATTGATTTAAATTTTTTAACTATTTTATGATTTTTTTTATTTGAATATTAAAACAGTTTTTCTGCCACTTCTATATTTTTCACAAAACATACATTCCCATCTTCCCTATACTCCAAAAGCATCGGATAAATTTCCACTCCATTTTCCATTGCTTCATAAAAAGTTTCTGAAAATTTCCTGTCAATAATATGTTCAGGTGCAAAAATTTCTGATTTTCTAAATATGAGAATAAAGACAGCCGTTCTAAATCCTTCCTTTTTGAGTTCCATCAATTCCTTCAGATGTTTTAAAGCACGCACGGAAGGAGAGCCGGGGAATTGGGCAGTTTTTCTATTTACCAAAGTACAGCCTTTTACCTCAACATAAATTTTATCTTTTTCAGTTTCCAGATAAAAATCTAGTTTACTATTATTATGCTTAATTTCAGGCTTTACATACAAAGGCTTTCCAAATGGTGAAATTTGTGCATTGTTAAATATAGATTCTGTAATGTAGCGATGAAAAGCTGTATTAATAAGTATAATTTCCCTATGAACCTTTACTGCGATAACATCCCATTTAGTTTTTCTTTTTTCATTATCAGCACTTTTTATCAACAATTCTGCTCCATCAATCAATAATTCCGTCAATCTCCCTGTATCATGTAAATGAGCAAAATCTTCTCCAAAATATTTTTCATTTTCTGAACGCTTAAATTTAAATCTGACTGTAAATCGAGTAACTCTTTCCTTGAAATCTACGATTTTATCATAATTTATTGTATAAAGAATTTTATTTTTTTTCATTTAGTTTTCCTCTTTAAATATTTCTGATTTTAGGATATCATATTTAAAATGAATAAACAAGAAAATTTTATAGCTATTAATAAAGTCGGAAATATGTGATATAATAAATGATAATTTAAAGAATAAGATTAATGAAAAAATAAAAAAGAAAGGAAAATATTATGTTTGCGGATATTATTAAAGTGTTTATTTTAAGCCTTGTGGAAGGGCTTACAGAGTTTATACCTGTCAGCAGTACAGGGCATATGATTATTGTGGATCAGTTTTTGCAGCTTTCACAAGATGAGGAGTTTGCCAATGCGTTCAAGATAATTATACAGTTAGGAGCGATTTTATCAGTAGTTGTGTATTATTGGAAAAGAATTTTTCCATTTGCAAAAGGGCTTAGCAAGAGTCAGAGAGCTGATATTATTCAGATGTGGGTAAAAATAGTGATTGCGGTGCTTCCTGCGGTTGTGCTGGGACTTCTGTTTGACGATATTATTGATAAAGTGCTGTTTAATTCGATAGTTGTAGCAATAATGCTGGTTATTTATGGAGTTATACTTATCTGGCTTGAGTCTAGGGAGAAAAAGAAAGGCAGAATTAATTCAATTACCCAAATGTCAGTAAAAACTGCGATTGGAGTAGGGCTGTTTCAATGTCTTGCGATGATTCCGGGAACTTCGAGATCAGCTGCTACGATTATTGGTGGAGTTTTACTTGGGTTAAACAGAGTTTTAGCAACGGAATTTTCATTTTTTCTTGCGATTCCGACAATGCTTGGGGCGACACTTTTGAAGTTGGTAAAACTTGGTACGGCTTTAAGCGGATATGAATGGTTTTTGATTGCTTTAGGGTTCGTTTTGTCGTTTGTGTTTGCGTATGCTGTGATAAAAGTCTTTATGGATTACATTAAAAAGCATGATTTCAAGGTGTTTGGATATTATCGGATTGTCCTTGGAATAATTGTACTGGTGCTATACTTTGTGGGAGTTATAAAATAGATGATAAGAGCGAATATTGATATTAATCAGAATAAACTTGAGGAATTTGTACGTGTGCTGCTACCAGAAAATTATGATATTATTTCTGAAAATAGTGAAAATGATGTGGAAATTAGTGTGAATTCTGAAAAAAATCAGAGTGTGGAAAACTTTGACAAAAAATGTGGAAAACTGAAAGATTTAGAAAGTAAAAATATAGAAACAATCATTGTGAATACAGTGTTAATTGATAGTAAAAATGAAAAAATCTTGAAAGAAGTAACATTTTCACATAAGAAAGTAAATGAAGAATATTTTGATCAGGCAGAAGTTATGGCAAAAAGTTCGCTAATGGAGCTGTTTAATAAAAAAAATGAGTATAAATGGGGGATTTTAATAGGTGTGCGTCCTACAAAGATTGTAGGGCGATTTTTAAAAATGGGACTAACTTACGATGAAATTGATGAAATATTGGAAAAAATATATTTTGTAAGCGATGAAAAGAGAAAACTTCTGCTAGATATTGTAAAACGTCAGGAGCCATATCTAGACAAGGAAACAATCGGAATTTATATCGGAATCGCCTTTTGTCCCACAAAATGTTCGTACTGCTCATTTCCAGCCTATCTGCTACGTGGAAAATATGCAGAGCGATATAACGAATACATAGAGTCAATTTACCACGAAGTCCGTGAAATCGGACAACTAACACAGGAATTAGATTTAAAAATCAACACAATTTATATAGGTGGAGGAACACCTTCAATCTTAACGGCAGAAGAAATTGATAAATTGCTAAAAACAGTAAAAGAAAATTATAATTTAGATTATCTAAAGGAATTTACATTTGAGGCAGGAAGAATTGATACGTTAGATGAGGAAAAATTGGCTATTATTAAAAGCTATGGAATAAATAAAATCAGCATAAATCCGCAATCTTTTAATGAAAAGACTCTAAAACTTGTAAATCGTTATCACGACAGGAAGCAGTTTGACAATGTTTATAGGCTTGCTAAAAATCTGGGATTGGAAATAAATATGGACTTAATTTTAGGATTACCACGTGAAACTACGGACGATATTTTGTACACAATGGACGAGATTTCCAAATATGATATGGAAAATCTGACAATTCACAATTTGGCAATAAAAAATGCAAGCCGTCTTAACAAAGAAAATTATGCTCACGAAGACATATTGGATTATGAAAAAATTTATGAAAAAATCGAAAATGTGACTAAAAATAAAGAGCTTTTTCCATATTATATGTATCGTCAGAAAAACAGCTTTCAATGGGGAGAAAATCTTGGATATTCCTTAAACGGAAGTGAATCGATTTACAATATCGAAATGATTGAGGAAAATAAGACAATCATTGGAATTGGAGCTGGAGCGATTACGAAACTTATCTGGTTTGACAAAGAAAAAAATCGGGATAATATAAAAAGGCTTGTAAATCCGAAAGATCCGCTGGTGTGGATGAATGAGCTGGAAGATCGGTTGGAGCAGAAAAAATCTGAAATTTGGAAATTATTTGAAAAATAGATTTTATTAAGGAGAGGGCTGTAATAGTTTTCTCCTTAAATTCCTTACTAAATAGTATATAATTCAAAATTTATTAAACATTCACTATTTAAATGGGAAATATTATAAAATCACATAACTATTCCATTCAAATCTTGAAATTATTTAACTTTATCAGTTCATATCGACATAAATAAATTCATAAAATCAATTTTAAAATATTTTTTGCATAAAATAATCAAAAAATTTGAAAAACATTAGTGTTTATCTCATATATAAAATCAAATGAATTGAATGATATTGTGGAATATAATATTGTTTGATTTAATTTTAAATTAATTAATGTGAAGTTGAAAAAAGTCAGTGTTTATGGAGAAAATTGAGAAAATGAGAAAGTAAAAAATATCGTCTAAAAAAATAAACTCATAATTGTTATTATGAAAATGTTTGCAAGTATATTGCTACATAGATAATAATTATGGGGTGAAGTAGGCAGTGGAAATTGATTTTAATGAAAGGGATTTGTTAAAAGAAGTTTTAAATTTTAAAATTATTAGCAGAAAATATCTGGAAGAGAAATATGGATTTAAAAAATTGGATTATACAATTGAAAATGTAAATAACTTTTTACGGGAAAATAATAACGAAATAATACATAAAAGTAAAAATTATTTATATTATTTTGGAAGGTATAACGAAAAGGTATTCAAAACAGAAGATAGAAGCATAAATATGAAAATGTCGTTTAGAAGAGAGCTTATTTCACTTATTTTACTATTTAAAAAAGAAAAATTAAACATTTACCAATTTAATAAACAAATAAATAGAACTCAGGAAAATACAAGAAATATTCAAAATGATGTAAAGCAGATATTAAAAAATTTTAATATAAGATATTCAGAATATATGAAGTGTGGAAGTATTGAAAAACTGTTTAGAGAAAGAAATTATAATTTAAAGGAAATAGGCGAAGAGTATCTGAAGGAAGTGCTGTCCAAAAGATTGGAAAAGATTTATATTGGAAGAACAACATATCAGGAAAATTTTTATTTTAAATTGCTACATAAAATTCTGGAGATGAAAAATATTAAGTACATAAAAAAGATACTTTTTTCATATATTGAAGAGTTTACTAATATAATTTCGTTAGATGAAAAATACGCTATGCTGACATATTTAATTTCAAATATAAAAAATAGCGATATAAAAAGTAGGTTCAATGTTAAAAAAATACTGAAAATGAAGAATATTTTTTAATGATGGAGAAAATTTTTAAAAAAGAAAGATTGGAAATAAATTTAAAATTTATAACAATGTTTTATAAAAAGTTGCATAAAAAGCGGGAAAGTTACAAAAAAATAATAAATGAAATTAATAATGGACTAATATTAAATGATTCTAAAAATGTAAAAGCTGTGGATTTAGAAATGAAAAATGTTCAGAAAATAAACAGTCAGAATAAGATACAAGTTTATAGTATCGCTGAATCATCTGTAAATTTTGAAAATGAAAATTTGTTAAATAAACAAATAGTAAAGCAGTATGTTCAGCAAGATAAAGTTCCTAAGATTCCAACATTAGTCCTGATAGACTTGGAAGGAAAAGAAATTTTGAAAAATTATAATAAAATAAAGAAAATTTTTAATTTTATAAACATAATAAAAGTAGAGCATTTGACAGAATTTAAGAAGATAATTTCTAAAAATAATAATGATTTTGAACAAGTATTATTGATTTCAAGTTCAAAATTTTCAAATGTGATAAAAAATTTTTCATATACACCAATTTATCGTTTTGAAATTGAAAAAGAAAAGGGAGCTTTAAAAAATCGGGTTAATTTCCTAAAACAGATGATATATTTAAGGACAATGATGTTACAGTATTTGGAATTTAAAACAAATAGAAGAAGATTTTTTAGAAAATAAAAATTTTGATAACAAAATTAAGTATAAAAAATAAAAACAGCACCACCAAAACCCTTTAAATACAACAAGTTAATTTTTTCACTATTTATCGGCAGTTGTGTAGATTTTTACTGTCAAAAAAAAATAAATTTTTTTCTAAAATATGTTTGCTTTTGTGAAATTTTTGGGGTATAATGAAGATAGAGTAAAAACAATATTATAATGATTACAAATAAAGTAAATAAAAATAATTTGAAAGGATGTGTTGTTAAATAATGAATGCATGGAGAGGATTTAAAGAAGGAAATTGGACAAACAACATTGATGTTACAGAATTTATCAGATTGAATTACACTGAATACTTAGGAGATGACAGCTTTTTGGAAGGGCCGACAGAAGCTACTACTGAATTGTGGAAAAGTCTTTCAGAAAAATTTAAAGTAGAAAGAGAAAAGGGTATTTATGATGCAGAAACTAAAATACCTTCACAAATTGATGCTTATGGAGCGGGATATATTAATAAGGACTTAGAAAAAATTGTAGGATTACAAACTGATGCCCCTTTAAAAAGAGCAATTTTCCCAAATGGTGGATTGAGAATGGTAAAAAACAGTTTGGAAGCATTTGGGTACAAATTGGATCCTCAGACTGAAGAAATTTTTTCTAAATATAGAAAAACTCATAATGATGGAGTTTTTTCAGCATACACTGAACAAATTAAAAAAGCAAGACATACTGGAATTATAACAGGACTTCCAGATGCTTATGGACGTGGAAGAATTATTGGGGATTATAGAAGAGTTGTACTTTATGGAGTAGACAGATTAATAGCTGATAGGGAAGCACAATTCAAAAATTTAGATCCGACTGAAATGACAGAAGATGTTATTAGACTTAGAGAAGAAATTTTTGAACAAATCAAAGCATTAAAAGCATTGAAAAGAATGGCTGAAGCTTATGGATTTGACATTTCACAACCTGCAACTAATGGTAGGGAAGCTGTGCAATGGTTATACTTTGCATACTTGGCCGCTACAAAAGATCAAAATGGAGCTGCAATGAGTATAGGAAGAACTTCTACATTCCTAGATATTTTCTTGGAAAGAGATTTGCAGGAAGGAACTTTGACTGAAAAAGAAGCTCAAGAAATAATGGATCACTTTGTTATGAAATTAAGAATAATCAGATTCCTAAGAACACCTGAATATGATGCATTATTCTCAGGAGACCCAGTTTGGGTAACTGAATCAATCGGTGGGATTGGAGAAGATGGAAGATCATTAGTTACTAAAAACTCATTCAGAATTTTACATACATTGTACAACATGGGAACTTCACCTGAACCAAACTTGACAGTTTTATGGAGTGAACAATTACCTGAAACTTGGAAAAAATTCTGTGCAAAAGTATCAATTGATACATCATCAGTACAATATGAAAATGATGACATTATGCGTCCACAGTTTGGTAATGACTATGGAATCGCTTGTTGCGTATCTCCAATGACAATTGGGCATCAAATGCAATTCTTCGGAGCAAGAGTAAACTTACCAAAAGCATTACTATATGCAATTAACGGTGGAAAGGACGAAAAATCAAAAATTCAAGTTACTCCGGAAGGGCAATTTGAACCAATTAAAGGTGAATACTTGGAATTTGACGAAGTATGGGAAAAATTAGACAAAGTGTTAGATTGGTTGGCTTCAACTTATGTTAAGGCATTGAATATCATTCACTATATGCACGACAAATATTCTTATGAAGCATTGGAAATGGCATTACACGATGTTAATATCAGAAGAACAGAGGCATTTGGAATCGCAGGATTGTCAATTATTGCAGATTCATTGGCAGCTATCAAATATGGTAAAGTAAAAGTTGTAAGAGATGAAGACGGAGATGCAGTTGACTATATCAACGAAAAAGACTATGTTCCATTCGGAAATAATGACGATGCGACAGATCAGTTTGCAGTAGACATTACAAGAAGATTTATGAACAAATTAAGAACTCACAAAATGTACAGAGATGCAACTCCTACACAATCTGTATTGACAATTACTTCAAACGTTGTGTATGGTAAGAAAACAGGAAATACTCCTGATGGAAGAAGAGCCGGAGCACCATTTGGGCCAGGAGCGAACCCTATGCACGGAAGAGATACAAGAGGAGCTGTTGCTTCACTTGCCTCAGTAGCTAAAATCCCGTTTGAAGATGCAAACGATGGAATTTCTTATACATTCGCAATTACACCGGAAACATTAGGTAAAAATGCAAACGAAAAACAAACTAACCTAGTTGGATTAATGGATGGATATTTCAATCAAACAGGGCATCACTTAAATGTAAACGTATTCGGAAGAGAATTATTGGAAGATGCGATGGAACATCCTGAAAATTATCCTCAATTAACAATCAGAGTTTCTGGATATGCAGTGAACTTCGTTAAATTGACTAAAGAACAACAGTTAGATGTAATTAACAGAACAATTTCAAATAAAATGTAATATTTGAAAAATTTAGAAATTTAATTATAAAATCTGGAGTAAATTTTTAAGAATTTGCTAGAAATATGAAAAATGTCGCATAGTTTCATAAAAATATGAGTTATGCGGCATTCTTTTCTATTGTATGATAATTTATACTAAACCCTGTTTAAAAATGGAAATAAATTTTTATAATAGGGTTGTTTGATAGTTAATTCATAAGCATTCAACTAAATTATTTTTTATTATTTTTTAGATATTTTGATTAATAAATATTTTTTCATATTACTGTGTTTTTTCATTTTTATTTTCGTAGGATTGCTCATTGCCGCAAATCCTTATCTTGCAGTAAAGGTTTGTCCTAATAATTAAAATTGTGGCAAGATTGCTACGCAATAACCTATGGCTAGTCTACGACATTTCTCTGTACTGACAAAAAACTCGCTATGCTCAAACAGTTTTGCCAGCACAGAAAAATGCTCCGACAGATTAGTTTATACTAGACTATGTTTAAAAAATGAAAATAATATAGTATTAAATAAAATTTAAGTTATCAAATAATTTATGAATAAAAAAGAAAGAGAGAAAATTAATATGGAAGTGAAAGGATATATACATTCATTTGAATCATTTGGAACTAAGGATGGGCCAGGAATTAGATTTGTACTGTTTTTACAGGGATGTCCGCTCAGATGTCTGTATTGCCATAATGTTGACACGTGGGAGATTAAAGACAAAAAAATGGTGATGACTGCACAGGAAGTTATGAAGGAAATTTTGAAGGTAAAGGGGTTTATAAAAACTGGAGGAGTTACGGTTTCTGGGGGAGAGCCTTTGATGCAGCCTGAATTTTTGATGGAGCTGTTTAAACTTTGTCGTGAAAATGGGATTCAGACAGCACTTGATACATCTGGCTATATTTTTTCTGATAAGGCAAAACAGGTGCTTGAGCTTGTTGATATGGTTCTGCTTGATATTAAGCACATAAATCCTGAAAAATATAAAATATTAACTTCAGTGGAGCTTGACAATACGTTAAAATTCGCAAAATACTTGAATGAAATTAATAAGCCGACTTGGCTAAGATATGTGTTAGTTCCAGGATATTCTGATGATGAAAATGATTTACATGAGTGGGCAAAATTTACTTCGCAGTTAAAGAACGTGGAAAGAGTGGATGTTTTACCATTTCATCAGATGGGGCAGTATAAATGGGAAAAAGTTGGGAAAGAATACAAATTAAAGGATACACCAACTCCGACACGAGAATTGATTGATAAGGCAGAAGGAATTTTTAGATCTTATGGTTTAAAAATATTAGATAAATAAAATTAAGGGAATTAGTTCTAGTTTTATTAGAATTGGTTCCCTTTTGGTATTTATTTATTTTCACTTATTTGTTCAATTCTATAATTTAATTCGTCAAAATCAATAATTTTAGCTTGTCTGTGTATCTCTCTGCCTTCATAAAATAGAATAACTACTGGGACTGAAAATAGACTTAATTGCCCAACAGCTTCAGGAATTTCAGATGCTTCGATATGATAAGCGGTAAAATTTTTCTCATTAACAATTTTCTCAACTTTTGGCATATCAGAGTGACAGACGCTGCAATTATTCATTGAAACGTATAATAAAAAATATTTTTCTTCTTTTATTTTATTAAGTATTTGTTCATAATTTTCAAGTTTTTTCATATAATTTTTTCCTTTTTTATTTTTTAAATTTTACCGAATAAATTATATTTTTTGCTTGCCCTAAATCGTCAACTTGAGCGATTCCGATACCAATAACTTTAGATTTGAAAGGTTTAAAATCATACTTTGAAGTAAATATATCTATTTTTGCTGAATCTTCTGGAGTAAGTAAAGTTATGTGCGGATCAAAATTTGTAAATACATTTGGAGAGCCGTACAAATTAAAGGATTTTACTTTTTCAGGAATAGATTTTGCCCAGTCAGGAACTTGTGCGTCCTTTGCACGAGATTTGTTTAAGCTGACTGTTATTTCGTCTGCAAGCTGTTGTATAGTTTCATTGTTTTGAGCATCAAGCATAAACCAGTTTCCGCCAGTTTTTCTTAATCTGTAAAATTCTATATCAAAGGATTTTGTCTGATTTGCAATCTTATTGACAGTATCTTTTATTGTTTTTAGTGCTTCAGGCTTATATTCTGTAAGGTAAAGAGTTAGATGAACTGCATATCCTTTGGAATAAAGGCTTTCGATTCCTGCCTCTTTAAGCCCTTTTGAAATATTTTCCACATTTCTAGTTGCGTTATTATCCATAATTACAAAAACATTGTAATTTACATTGGAAAAAATGTTTAGACAAAACATTAAAAAAATTGAAAAAAATAATTTTTTCATAATAAACCTCCTAAATTTTTTATTTTAGATTACTTTTACTACAATTATACCTTAAAATATTTTAAAAACAAGATTTAAAAAATATTTTAGTCTAAATTTGACTGATTTCAATACATTTATTTTATTTTTTTGTAAGTTTGTCTAAAAATTCATAAAGAAGATTATTCATTTCATCATAGCTGTTGCTACGTATTGTTTGAGGAGATTGAACAAAAGGTAAAGTTTGGCTATCCTGCTCAAGAGTTTTATCTGAATATATTAATAACTCAGTTAGTGCTTTGGTAAATTCGAGATGGCATTGAAAGCCATAATGTTTTTCGCTGTATTTTATAATCTGGCGTGGACACCCTTTACTTGTTGCCAAAACTTTTGCAGTATCTGTTAATCCTGGCATATCACTATGCCAATGCCCTACAGTAGCTTGTTTTCCCAAATGTTTTATGTTGTCATCTTCCAGCCCATCTTTTGTCAGTTCAATTGGAAAATTTCCTATTTCACGGAAAGGGCTTTTTTCTGTTTTTCCACCAAATGCTTCTCCCAGCAATTGAGCTCCAAGACATACTCCAACTACAAATTTATTTGCCTTTACAGCCTTTCTAATTAATTCAATTTCAGCTTTTGCATCAAAATAGGGAAATTTGCTGTTATCTCCAATAGGACTCTGCGGTCCGCCCATCACAATTAAAAAATCAAATGAATCTGCGTTTTCAGGTAACTTTTCATATTGATATATTTTTGTTGTGGAAATATCGTATCCAGAAAGTGCTGCCCAAGCAAGATAAGCTCCTGGTGCTTCAAATGCTTCGTGTAATATAAAGTGTATTTTCATTGGTGTTCTCCTTTAGTTTTTGGATTTATAGTAAAATTTAAAATTAAACGTAGAAATTATAATATAGGTTTAGTTGTTTTCCCAGATAAAAATGTTACAGGAATTTTTACATTTGTTTTATTTTCAATATTTCCTTTATTTTCTATTGTATCAATTAGTATTTTAACAGATTGTACAGCAATTTCTTCAATGTCCTGTCTAATTGTAGATAAATAATTTTTTTCTCTTTTTGAAGACTTTGCCCCATCAAAGCCTATTATTTGGACATCTTCAGGTACAGAAATATTTAAATCTTCCAGTTTTTCTAAAATGTAGAAAGCATGTGCATCTGTTGAAGAAAAAATACCATCAATTTTTTGGGTTATAATAAATTTTTTTATAAAATTATCTACTTCCATTTCAAATTCTTCTCTTGTTCCAGTATTGTAGCATATTTGATTGAAAATATTATGTTCACTGCAATAGTCCTTGAAACCGTTTAATCTTGAAATAGTGTCATTTGAATATTTTGAGCCATGACCAATATAGGCTAAATTTTTACTCCCATGTTTTATTAACATTTCTGTAGCTAATCTTCCACCTGAATAATTATCACTGCTTACGAAATTAGTTTTATGTGAAAAAAATCTGTCTATACTTACAAATGGAAGACTTTCCGATATATATTCGTCTATATTACTATATGTCACTGCTATTATTCCATCTACTTTGTTCTGCCTTGACATTGTTATGAACTGGATTTCTTTTTCAATGTTATTTTCAGAATTATATAAAATCAGTTTTATTTCATGTTTTCGTAGTTCTTTTTCAATATGAAAAGTCAGTTCACTAAAAAAGGGATTCCAGATACTTGGAATTATAATAACAACAGTATTAGTTCTGTTAATTTTCAGTCCTTTTGCATATATGTTTGGTTCATAATTTAATTCCTTTACTGCTTTTTCAATTGCAAGTTTAGTTTTCTCCTTTAAAGCAATACCATTGAAATATTTTGATACACTTCCAACAGAAACTTTTGCTAATTTTGCTACATCTTTCATAGTAGGCATTTTTTCACCTCTAAATCACTAAATTTCCCATAATTTACCTTTGATTTCGGTTTCTCCGTCTGTAAAAAATGAAATTTCATTATTTTCTATTCTATTATATAATCTTGAACTAAAAACTTCAAGCCCATCGTTTACAAAAATTTCAGTAGAGGATTCATCTAAGAATAAATGTAATTTTAGTTTTTTTTCTTTAAATTTACATTTTCTGATGTCTCCGCCTTCAAAATTTTCTGTTAATTCATCGGAATGAGTTCTATCAAATACAAGTTCATTATTTTTTAAATCATAGAAAAAGATAGTTTCTTCGTTATTTCCAACTCTAAATTTTATTCCAACTTTCTCAGCTTTTATATTTTCAAAATTTACATCCAGCTCATAAGTTCTTTTTTCATTTTTTAAATTGACAGAATTATTATTCAGTTTAAAAGAGAATTTTTCTTCTGATTTTCTAAGTTTAACAAGTTCTGGCAAAGGTTTCTGATATAAAATATTATTTTTCAGTTCAAGTACTCTAGGAATTGTCAGACAGTGAGCCCAGTCATATTTATCAGTTACACTGTCAGTTCCCGGAAGACCAAACCAGCCAATTAATATTCTTCTGCCTTTATTATCTTCCATCGTTTGAGGAGCATAAAATTCAAATCCTCTGTCAAATTCTTTAAATTTCTGATGTTTAAATTCACCTTTTTCAAAATCAATTTTTTCTCCAATTAAATATCCTGACTGAAAAATATTATTATATTTTTCTCCTTCAGCTTCCATTCCTTGTGGAGAAAACATTAAAACAGCTTTATCTTCAAATTCAAAATAATCAGGACATTCCCACATAAATCCACTATTTTCACTGAAATCAGTCTTTAAATTTCCACGAAACTCCCATTCCTTCAAATCATTTGAACTGTAATAAACTATAGCTCCCTTATTGTCATCTGTTTCAGCTCCTACTAAGCAATAATATTTTCCATTTTTTATAAAAACTTTTGGATCCCTGAAGTTGTCTGTATATCCATCTGGAACTTTATTTATAAATGGTTTATCATTTTTTGTGATTTTTCCTTCCTTATCCATTGTTGCAATACATTGATAAGGATTTCTGATCCAGTTCTCATCTCTTGTATTTCCTGTGTAGAATAAAAACAGTTTATATTTCAATGGAAGCCCTGTACCAGAAAAAACACCATGGCTATCATAAATAGTATCTGGTTTCATTGCAATTCCTTCATCTGTAAATGTCACTAAATCTGTTGACGAAAGATGATACCAGTATTTGACACCATGTACTGGACCTAATGGAAACCATTGATAAAATATATGATATTTTCCATTGAAATAACTAAATCCATTTGGATCATTTAATAATCCAGTATTGGGCTGGATATGAAATTTTTGTCTGTATGGTGAATTTTTTACTTTTTCTTTTAATTTATCATATTTTTCTTTTGGGAAATTTTCTAACCGTTGGTATCTTTTTTCTCTAGGCCACTCCATTGTTTTTTCCTCCTTTTCCATTAAAAATTTTTACGAATAAATAGGTTACAATAAATGTTACAACAAATGAAATTGTAATTGATACTAAAAATTGTATCATTGACTGAGGACGCATAACGATTACTCCGGGAATTCCGGCAGGACCTTGAGAAACTGAAAGAACTTTCATCCATACTGCATATCCTGAGCCTACAGCTGAACCGATTAATGCTGATAAAAATGGAAATTTAAGATTTAAATTTACCCCAAATACAGCAGGCTCTGTAATACCGAGAAGTGCAGATATTCCAGCAGCTGAAGCAACACTTTGGATTTTTTTATCTTTTTTCATAAAGAAGAAACAGGCTAGAGCGGCAGCACCTTGTGCAACATTGGAAGCTGATACAACTGCAAATGTAGGTGAACCTCCAAGTTTTGAAATATTAGCAAGTATCTGCATTTCAGCAGCAGCCATACTGTGATGCATTCCTGTTATTACAAGCAATGGATAGACTACTCCGTAAATTGCACCTCCAAGAGGACCTAAGTCAAAAAACAGCCATAATACTCCATTAGTCATTCCATCCCCGATTACTCTCATAATTGGTCCAATTACAGTAAAAGTGATAAATGAAGTTAAAAGAACTGACACTAAAGGAGTTATTATCATATCAAGTATTGCTGGAACATATTTTCTTGTGAAAGTTTCAATTTTTGCTAAAATAAACGAAGAAGCTATTATCGGTAAAACTGTTCCCTGATATCCAACTTGTGCAATATTTAATCCAAAAATATTCCAATAAGGAATTGTATGTTTTGCAAGAGCTTCACCATAGCCATAACCATTTAACAAATCAGGGTGAATCATTATAGCTCCTATTATAGCACCTAATACAGGTGTACCACCAAAATTTTTAGCTGCATGAAATCCTATTAATACAGGTAAGAAAACAAAAGCTGCATTTGAAAACAAATTAATCATATTTGCTAAATCTGTAAATTGAGGAAATACTTCTATCAATGTTTTTCCAGCAACAAAAAGTCCTTTAGAAGTCAATACGTTATTGATTCCCATTAATAGCCCTGAAGCAACTAGAGCTGGCAAAATCGGAACAAATACATCAGCAAGGGATTTTAACATACGTTGAAATACATTCCCTTTTTTAGCCGCAATTTCTTTAAGTTCTTCTTTTCCAACTTCAGATAATTCAGCAGCTTGACTAAAAAATTTAAATACTTCGTTTACAATTCCAGTTCCAAGTATTATCTGAAATTGTCCCGCATTATTAAAAGAACCTTTTACCAGTTCAATATTATCAAGTTTATCCTTACTTATTTTTGAATCATCTTTCAATACAAGTCTAAGTCTTGTCGCACAATGTGCACCGCTTACAACATTTTCTTTTCCACCAATCGCATCTAATATTTCTTTTGCAGTTTTTTCATAATTCTTATCCGCCATAGCAAATCCTCCTAAAAATTTATTTTAACTTTCATTTCACAAAAAATGAAACGTTTCATTTTTTATAGTATAGCATATTTTTTTAAAAAGTCAATACATTTTTACAAAAATCAGATTATTATATGGTATAATATATATAACGTAAGAAAAGTTTTTAGGAGAGAAAATTGTTGAAAATAGGAATTGTAGCTGAATATAATCCATTTCACAATGGACATTTGTATCAAATCAGGGAAATTAAAGAGATATTTGGTGAAGATGTCTTGATTGTGGTAGTGATAAGCGGAGATTTTGTTCAGCGGGGAGAAATTTCGTTTTTGGATAAGTGGGAGAAAACACATGTTAGCTTAGGATGCGGAGTTGACTTAGTTGTGGAGTTGCCACTTTATTATTCAATTCAGAATGCGGAAATTTTTTCAAGGATGGCAACAAAAATTTTGGATTATTTGGGTATAGATATTCAGGTTTTTGGAGCGGAAGAGGAAAATATTGAGGTTTTGCAAAAGGTGCTTGAACTGCAGAAAAGGCAGGATTATAAGGACAAGCTTATGGAATATATGAAAAAAGGCAACAGTTACAGCACTTCTCAAAGACTGGCATTAAAGGAATATAATCTAGATGAAATTGTGAAGTCAAATAATATTTTGGCTCTAGAATATATGCGTGAGATAGAAAATAGCAATCTTAAAATAAAACCGTATATTATAAAAAGAGAAATTTCAGAATATAATGAAGAGAAAGTTTCTGAGGATAGGGAAGAGTTTGCTAGTGCTTCGTTTTTGAGAAATGAATTGGAGAAGATTTTGAATAAATTTTCTAAGGAAAAATTTGATTTTGAAAAAATAAAAAATTCTATTGCTGAAAAAAAATGTAGTTTTTTAAAAAATAGAGGAGTAGAAAATTCAAAAGAAATTGCTAAAAAAAATTATAATTTTGAGAAAAAGCAAAGCATTGGAGAAAAAATAAGTTTAGAAAGTTTGAAAAATGTAAAAGCAGAAGAAAAAATCTTTTGGAAACTAGAAGAAATTCAGAAATTTGTACCAGAAAAATCATTTGAGATTATTTTTAAAAATTTGGAATGGAAGGGAAATAACGGAATTAGTGGGAATAAAATAAAGGAAGAAATCTTTAAAATTGTGAAATATAAGATTTTGACAGAAAAAAAAGAAAAAATAATGGAAATATATGATATAACTGAAGAAATTTATGCTAGAATATTTAGGACAATGTCGATTTCACAAAATTATTTGGAATTCTTGAAAAATACAAAATCCAGAAATTTATCAAATAAACGGGTTGAGCGGATTATTTTGAATATTTTGCTGAATATAAAGGCTGAAATGATGGACTTTGAAATAAATTATGTCAGAGTTTTGGGCTTTAATAAAAAGGGGCAGGAGTATTTGAAAGAAATTCGTGAAAATAATAAAATTGAGAGTTTTAATGTGGAAAATAATTTTCATAAAAAGAATATTTTTGTAAATTGGAAGGATATTGAAAAATTTGGAAATTCTGATAAAAATAATGAAAATTCAGAAATTCAAGAAAATCTTTTGGAAAAAATAAAAGTTGAGAAAAATGGATTTTTGGTAAAGGAATTAATTTTAGGGAAAAAAGAGAAATTAAATCCCATAGTTTGTTTGGATTGAATTATTTTAATAAATAAAATATAAGAAATTGGAAAAGTGAAAAGTTATAAAAGTGAATAACAACAGTTTTTATACAGCGAAGAGTAAATACAGCTTGTCAGAAATAAGACAAAAATGAAAGTTTAAAAATATTATATTAATGAATTTTATAAATAAAAAATAAAAAGAATAGGAAGGGATTATAGAAATGGGATTGTTAATAATAATTAATGTGCTGTTTATGATATTTTTCTTTGTGATAGCGTATATGTCGATACGGTATTTTATTAATCAGATTGAGAAATATCCGAGAATTACATTTGAGGAAGTATACAACAGCAAAAAATTAAGACAAAAATATAATATTGAGGATAACAAGGCAAATCCTTATGATTACGGGTATAATTTTAAGGAAGTTGAATATAAGTCAGGAAAAATCCAGCTTTATGGATGGCTTATCGAGAACAAGGAAGCTACCAAAACTATGATTATCTCACATGGACGTGGTGTGAATAGATTGTCGTCGTTACAATATCTAGGAATGTTTAAGGATATTGGGATTGACAAGGAGTATAGTTTTTTTATTCCAGATTTGAGAAATTCTGGGAAGTCTGACATAGCCAGAACTAAGATGGGATACTGTTTTGGGCAAGATATTTTTCATACGATGGAAATGCTGAATGAAAAGTTTGGGAAGAATAATTTTACGCTGTACGGGTTTTCGCAAGGAGGAATAGGATCTGCCATTGCGTCTAAAATGTATGTAAAAACGCTCCGAAAAAAAGGGATAATCATTGATAAGCTTATACTGGACAGCTCAATTTCAAATATAAGAAAGAGAATTAAGGAAGATGCAAGAAAACGCCGTGTTCCAAAATTTATTGTAAGTGTTATTGTAAGAATTTTTAATTTAAGAGTTGGAAGCCATCTTGATAAACTGAGATTATCGTATTTGCTAAAAAGAATACCTACATTGATAATTCAGTCTAAAAATGATAAGGCTACAACTTACGGAATGCTTATGGAAGAGTATAACGAACTTGCACAGAATGAAAATATCAAGCTAAAAGTTTTTGAAAAAGGTTCACACACAAGAATTTATGCTGATCCTGAATGTAAAGATGAATATGCTGAGGCAGTAAAAGAGTTTTTAACAAATTAAAGTGATAAAAACTGAATAAATATAAAGTTTGAAGAGATGAGTTATAACTTTTGAGTTTGGTTTTAAGCAATATAAAAAACAGAAAGGTAGAAAATTTAATGAGTTCAAGATTAACGAAAAAAAGTTACATAATTTACGGGCTTGGGGTTTCATATTTTATGATTGACCAGATTTATAATCAATGGTTGTCATATTATTATTTGCCACCTGAAACGGAGAAAAATTTAGTTCCGCTGTTAAAGCCGCAGTATTTAGTTCTAGCATTTATTTTTGCGAGGATTATTGACGCAGTATCAGATCCTGTTGTAGGATTTTTATCTGACAATTCGAAATCACGTTTTGGAAAAAGATCAATATTTATGCTAGTTGGAGGATTGCCACTTGGGCTTCTTACGATTATGTATTTTTATCCGATTAAAAGTTCGCAGATGGCAACGCTCATTTATTTATCAATCGTTGGAGGACTGTATTTTACGGCATATACTTTAGTTGCAGCACCGTATAACGCTCTAATTCCAGATTTGGCTTCAAATAAGGAAGAAAGGCTTAACCTGTCTACAATGCAGTCAACTTTTAGGCTTATATTTACTGGGGTTGCGATGGTTCTGCCAGGTGTTTTGATTTCAAAATTGGGAATGGTAAATGGAGTGCTGAATACAGAAGTTGGAATACGTAAAACAGTAATTTTGATTACAATATTATCAGTTCTGGGAATTTATGCGTGTATATTTTTTCTAAAGGAGAAGCAGCTTACACAGAATCGTCCGAAAACAGAATCGTTAGGATTTATGAAATCAATTTCACATTTGAAGGATAAGGAAATTATTTTATATTTTTTAGGATATTTCTTTTTCTTTTGCGGATTTAACATACTTCGTGGAGATTTGACATATTATTTGAGCGCTGTAATGCAGAAGGATATTAAATATCTGACTGTAATATCAGTTGTGCTGTTTGGAATGGCGGGACTATTCTTTCCAATTACAAACAAGTTTGGGAAAAAATATTCGTATAAGAAAATATTGATTGTGGATATGCTGCTTTTAATAATTGGTACCTTTGGACTGCTGTTCATTAATAAAAATAATTCAATTTTTGCATATTTACTTTTTGTAATTTGTGGAACAGGATTAAGTGGTGCAGCATTTATTTTCCCGCAAGCAATGCTTAGTGAAATTTCTGCGAAACTGTCAGAAACAAAAAAAGTAAGTTTGGAAGGCTTTATGTTTGGAATACAGGGAATGTTTTTAAAATTGGCATTTCTAGTGCAGCAAGTTGTTCAGTCAACTTTACTTGTTGTGGGGAATCAGAATGTTCAGAATGGCGTGAAAGGTGCAACTGAAATCGGAGTGAAAGTGACACTTGTCGTGGCGTTAGTGCTGTTTGGCGTTTCGCTGTTTTTCTATAATTTGAAAAAAGAGGATTAATTTTAGTTAATTATTAATATTTATAAATAAAAAAATGGAGGTTTTTATGGAAATAAAAGATTTGCAAAAAAAAGCAAAAACATTGAGAAAAGACATTATTGAAATGATTTACAGGGCAAAATCAGGACATCCAGGGGGTTCGCTTTCAATTGCTGATATTCTGGCTGTGCTTTACTGGAAGGAAATGAATGTTGATCCAAAAAATCCAAAAATGGAAAATAGAGATAGATTAGTGCTTAGTAAAGGGCATGCTGCTCCTGCACTGTATGCGGCTTTGATAGAAAAAGGATTTTTAGGAGATGAAGGGAAGAATCTTATTCCAACACTTAGAAAATGGCATTCTCCGCTTCAGGGGCATCCTGATATGAAAAAGCTGGCTGGAGTTGAAATGTCAACAGGTTCACTTGGGCAAGGACTTTCAGCAGCAAATGGAATGGCTTTGAGTGCAAAAATTTACAATAATGATTTCAGAGTCTATACAATCTTAGGAGATGGAGAATTGCAGGAAGGACAAGTCTGGGAAGCGGTTATGACGGCTGCACATTACAAACTTGATAATTTAGTTGCAATAGTTGATTATAATAACTTGCAGATTGATGGAAAAGTTTCGGATGTAATGGATGTCGCTCCAGTTGGGGAAAAATTCAAGGCATTCAAATGGAATGTAATAGAGATTGACGGACATAATTATGAAGAAATCATAAATGCTCTTGACACAGCAAAAACTGTGAAAGGACAGCCGACAGTAATAGTTGCAAACACTGTAAAAGGAAAAGGAGTTTCGTTTATGGAAAATAACGCTGGATTCCACGGGGCTGCTCCAAATGATGAAGAATACAAGAAGGCAATGGAAGAATTGAGTTAATAATAGCAAGGGAAATCAATCGCCATTTCCCTTCATTTCGCAATAATAGTTATTTTAACATATTTAACTAATGGAATATTAAAGAGAATGGCGAAAGTGCTACGCACTAACCCTGGCTTGTGGAATAGTATTAGAAAGTTTTTAAAAATAATGAAATAAAAAATAGGAGAATATGAGAATGGAAAAAAAATCAACTAGAGTGGCTTATGGAGAAGCGTTAGTCAAATTGGGAAAAGTAAATAAAGATGTGGTAGTTCTGGAAGCGGACTTGTCAAAATCGACAATGACTGCATATTTTAAAAAAGAATTTCCAGAAAGACATATAAATGTGGGAATTGCGGAAGCTGATATGATTGCAACTGCAGCAGGGATCGCAACGACTGGCAAAATACCGTTTGCTTCAACATTTGCACATTTTGCGGCAGGGCGTGCCTTTGATCAGATTAGAAATTCGGTGGCATATCCACAATTGAATGTTAAGATTTGTCCGACTCACGCAGGAGTTTCGTTAGGAGAGGATGGAGGTTCACACCAATCTGTCGAAGATATGGCTTTAATGCGTGCAATTCCAGGAATGGTGGTTTTATCACCAGCAGATGCGGTTGAAACAGAAAAAATGATTTTTGCTGTGGCAGATTATAAGGGGCCTGTTTACGTAAGACTTGGAAGACTTAATATTCCAGTATTATTTGATGAAAATTATAAATTTGAAATAGGAAAAGCTGCAACTTTGACAGAAGGGAATGATGTAGCAATTTTAGCGACAGGACTTATGGTTTCAGAAGCACTTGAGGCTTCTAAATTACTAGAAGAAAAAGGTATAAAAGCGAGAGTAGTCAATGTTTCCACAATAAAACCGTTAGATATGGAAACAGTTCTAAAAGCTGCAAAAGAGTGTAAATTTATTGTAACAAGTGAGGAACATTCTGTGATTGGTGGACTTGGAAGTGCAGTTTCAGAATACTTATCAGAAGTTCATCCGACAAAAGTGATAAAACATGGAATACAGGATATTTTTGGGCAAAGTGCGGATGGGGAAACTATGCTTACAAATTATGGGCTTAGAGCGAAGGATATTGTGGAGATTGTTTTAAATAATTTAAAATAATAAATAAGCAGGCAATGATAGAAAAGCCATACTAATTTTCAGAATAACGAGAATAAATATGGCTTTTTCATACACCACGATTTTTACGAAAAAAATAAAAAATTTCAAAAAGGTATTGATAAAATTTATAAATGTGGTAAAATATATATGGGTTTATTACCCACTCTAACTAAAATTAGCTAAGATTCTTTAGCAAAAAAAACTGGATTAAATTCAGTTTTTTTGTTTATAAAAAATTTGAAAAAGAAGTTTGAAAAATAGTTATTAAAATGTTAAAATTAGATATGAAAAAATAAATTTGGAAAGGAGCGATATTTAATTTTAAATATCGGATAAATAATTATGAATATAGTGTTATTTGGAGCACCGGGAGCAGGGAAAGGAACTCAGGCAAAGGAATTAATTCAAAAATATGAAATTCCTCAAATTTCAACAGGGGATATTTTGAGAGCTGCAATTGCAAATAAGACTCCGTTAGGACTGGAAGCAAAAAAATTGATGGATGAAGGAAAATTGGTTTCAGATGACATCGTAAATGGATTAGTGGAAGCAAGATTGCAGGAAGATGACTGTAAAAAAGGATTTATTCTGGATGGATTTCCAAGAACTGTGGCTCAAGCCGAAGAACTTGACAAAATTTTGGCAAAATCAAACAGAAAAATTGAAAAAGTTGTTGCACTTGAAGTAAGTGATGAAGAAATTATTGAAAGAATCACAGGAAGAAGAGTGTCTAAAAAAACTGGTAAAATTTATCACATAAAATACAATCCGCCAGTAGATGAAAATCCAGAAGATTTGGAACAAAGGGCAGACGATAATGAAGAAACAGTGAAAAAAAGACTGGCAGTTTATAACGAGCAGACAGCACCAGTATTGGATTTTTACAAAAAGCAAAATAAGGTTTACAGCGTAGATGGGGCAAAAAAACTGGAAGAAATTACAAAAGATATAATTGATATTTTAGAAAAATAGTAAATATTTTCAAAATTACCTAAAATTGAGTTGGTAAAATAAAACAAATTTAGAATTTGAATTCAATCTTAAAGTAATATTGCTAAACTTATTCTATAATTAAATAACTTTTATTTGCAAAGGTACAAGCTCTTTTGTAAAAAAGTATTGAGCTATCAAATATATCTATTAAAAAATAAAAAATAAGAAATTTAGAAAGAAGAAGTATAAAAAATGATAATTTATAAAACGTTGGATGAAATAAAAAAAATTAAAAAAGCTAATGAAATAATCGCAAGACTTTTTGAAGATGTATTGCCAAAATATGTAAAAGTGGGAGTAAGTACACACGAATTGGATCAAATCGCAGAAGATTACATTAGAAGCCAAGGTGCCATCCCTGGTACAAAAGGTTACGATGTAGGACGTCCGTATCCTCCTTACCCAGCTGCAACCTGTATTTCTGTAAATGAAGTCGTAGTACACGGCATTCCAAGTAAAAAGCAAATACTAAAAGAAGGGGATATTTTGACAGTCGATACAGTTACAGTGCTTGACGGCTATTTTGGTGATGCTGCAATCACTTATGCTGTGGGGGAAATTGATGAAACTTCTAAAAAATTGATGGAAGTTACTAAAAAGGCAAGAGATATTGGAATTGAGGCGGCACATGCCGGAAACAGAATTGGAGATATTGGACACGCTATCCAAGAATATGTGGAAAGTTTTGGATTCTCGCTTGTAAGAGATTTTGCAGGACACGGAGTAGGAAAGGAAATGCACGAAGATCCAATTATTCCAAATTATGGAAAAGCTGGAACAGGGGCTAAAATCGAAGATGGAATGGTAATCACGGTTGAGCCGATGGTAAATGTCGGAACTTATAAAGTTAAAATCTTATCTGATATGTGGACTGCGGTTACTAAAGATGGAAAACGTTCAGCACAATATGAACATAGCCTTGCCATTATTGATGGAAAGCCTGTTATCCTAAGTGTAAGAGATTAATCTTGAAATAAAAAAATATAAAGAAGGGAGAGAATTATATTGAGTATACTGGCATTCATATTAATATTATTCGTGGCAATCGAGCATTATTATATATTAATTCTTGAAATGTATTTCAATGAAAGTGAAACTGTACAAAGAAATTTTGGACTGGATTCAAAATTCTTAAAGGATGAACGTGTAAAAAAAATGATGGCAAATCAAGGATTATACAATAGCTTCCTTGCCACAGGATTAGTGTGGAGTTTAATCGAAAGCGGAGAATTTCAATTTCAAATTGCAGTTTTCTTCCTGATTTGTATTATCTGTGCAGCTATTTACGGTTCTGTCACAGTTTCTAAAAAAATATTTTTATTGCAGGGAATACCTGCTTTAATGGCTATTATTACAGTATTGTTGCCATTAATAGTTTCATAATTTTGATTAGATTTTTAAAGAGACACCTGAACTGGAAAATTTGAGTTTGGGTGTTTTTATGTATATAAAATTTAAAAAATATTTATTTAAAAAGACTGGAGATAATGCTCTAGTCTTTATTTTATTTGCACTTTTTCTGTAATATCATTAAAAAAGACTAATAAAAATACAAAAAATATGATAAAATATATTGTATATTCAAATTCTTTTGAAATTATTTGAAATTTTTCAAAATAGAAATGATGAAAGTTAGAAAAATTAAGTGAAAATTTGGTTTCAGGGATTTTTTGTAAATTGTAAAAAAATTGGATTGATAATTTAAAGGGAAAAAATAAATAGAAAAATGGAGGAAGATATGAAACATACAGTAGCGATTGTTGGTAGGCCTAATGTAGGAAAATCAACGTTATTTAATAAGCTGGTGGGGGACAGGCTGTCTATCGTGAAGGATGAGCCAGGAGTTACAAGAGACAGACTTTATCGTGAGATGGAGTGGAGCGGAAAAGAGTTCATCCTGGTGGATACTGGTGGGCTTGAGCCACGAACCGAGGACTTTATGATGGGGAAAATTAAGCAGCAGGCACAGGTTGCAATTGACGAGGCGGATGTAATTATATTTCTGGTGGATGGAAAAGCTGGAATTACCGGACTTGACGAGGATGTGGCAACAGTTCTTAGAAGACAGGATAAGAAGGTTGTTGTGGCTGTAAACAAGATTGACAATTATGTACGTGATCAGGAAAATATTTTTGAGTTTTATGGACTGGGATTTGAAGAAGTTATTGGAATCTCCGGGGAACATAAGACAAATCTGGGGGATTTGCTGGATGCGGTAATTAATAAATTCGAGGACAAGAAAATAAAACAAATTGAAAATGGACTTAACATTGCAATTCTTGGAAGGCCAAATGCAGGGAAATCTTCGCTTGTAAATAAACTTCTGAATGAAGAGCGTTCAATCGTAAGTGATATTGCGGGGACAACGAGAGATACAATTGATTCTAGCCTGAAATATAACGGGGAAACTTATACATTAATTGATACAGCGGGAATCCGTAGAAAATCAAAAGTGGATGACGATGTCGAGTATTACAGTGTACTGCGGGCAATAAAGGCGATAAAAAGAGCAGATGTATGTGTACTGATGCTAGATGCGACAGAACTTTTGACAGATCAGGATAAGAGAATTGCAGGAATGATTTATGAGGAAAGAAAGCCGATTATTATTGCGGTGAACAAATGGGATTTAATTGAAAAGAATAACAACAGCGTAAAGGAATTTACAGCTTTAGTAAAGGCGGACTTGGCATTTCTGGACTATGCTCCAATTGTTACAATTTCGGCATTAACTGGGAAAAGAACGCTAAATATACTGGAACAGGCTAAATTTATCAATGAGGAATATCATAAAAAGATAGCAACTGGACTATTGAATCAGATTTTGGCAGAAATGATAGCACAGAATCCAGTGCCTACAAGAAAAGGGCGGGCAGTAAAAATAAATTATGCAACACAGGTAAGTCAGGCACCGCCAAAATTCGTATTTTTTGCCAACAATCCAGAATTAATACATTTTTCTTACCAGAGATATATCGAGAATAAATTAAGGGAATATTTTGGATTTGAAGGATGTCCAATTGACATTGTGTTTAATAAGAAAAGTGACAAGTTCTTTGGATAGAGCAGAAAAGGGATAGATATAAAAAGGGAGATTTATCAAATGAAATTTTATGATGAGGAAAAACTGTTAAAATTAAGAAATATTTTAATTGTAGCAGTACTGATGCTTTTGACAATTTTGTTGTTTTTTAGGGTTTATGACAACTTTGCAAAACCTATAAGGCTTGTTACAAGCACTATTTTCCCGTTTATTCTGTCATTTATAATTGTGTATTGTCTTATGCCTTTTATAGATATGATAAGTGAGAAGGACAGAAATAGCAGCTTTATAAAAAGCAGTAAACTTGATGAACTGGAAAAAGTGGAAAAAATGAACATAAGTAATTCAGAACGAAGAAAAAAACTAGAGTTATTTAATGAAATTTTACATAAAAATAAGAAAAAAAGATTTCAGTTAAATCGTACATTTGCAATTTTGCTTGTACTATCGGTATTTTTTGTGATTTTTCTTTATATAGTCTTGACAATTGTGCCTATTTTTACAAAGCAAGTGTCGAGCCTTATTGACTTTTTACTAAAAAATCAGGAAAAGCTGCAAAATAACTTTTTTGGTTTCCTTGAAAGCAACAACATTGATTTAAGAAGTTCCATAATCAGCTCTAAAGACATAATTGTAAAAAATGTAATAAAAGTGCTAGGTTCAAGTTTTTCATTAATAAGCAGTACATTCAGTTTATTGTTTATGACACCTATTTTTACAATAATGCTGATTTTCAGTTATGACAACATTGAAAATGGAGTTAAACGGATTTTGCGGAATATGGACAGGGAGGACTTGATTGTCCTTATAAAGCATATGGATGAAACTATTGGAAAATATATTCTTGTAACAGCTCTGGACAGTATGATAGTTGGAGTTGTATCGTTTGTAATTTTTTATTTTTTGAAAATGGATTACAGTCTGCTTTTTTCAGTGATTGTAGGATTTGGAAATGTGATTCCGTTTATAGGGCCCTTTATTGGACTGATTCCAGCGATACTGTATGCCTTTACAAAGTCGTTTAAGCTCGTGATTTTAATAGTAGTTCTAATTACCATTGTACAGACAATAGAAGCAAATATTGTAAAACCATGGCTTACAGGAAAATCTGTAGAAATGCACCCGATTACGACTCTTCTGGCAGTTCTCGTTGGAGGGGCGTTATTTGGGATTGGAGGTGCCTTTGTCGCTATTCCTGCGTACATTATTATTAAACTTACGTGGCTATTTTGCTGGGAAAAATATATGATAAAAAATAAATAACAAATGAAAAAAGTAAGGAAGTGAAAAATATGAATAAAGGAAAAATGGAAATTCAAAAATGTATGTACTTTACAATTTCAAAAATGTTTAGAATGGTTAATAAAATAGCAGAAGAATCATTTGAAAAAATGGATATTTATCCAACACACGGTTTTCTTATGATTATATTGAAGGAAGAGGAAAAGGGGCTTACAGTAAACCAAATATCAGAAACACTGGCAATAGCTCCTTCAACTGTTACAAGATTTGTTGATAAATTAATTTCAAAAGGATATGTAAAAAGGGAAAAAGCTGGAAAAAATTCCTTTACAAAAATAACTGAGGAAGGGTTGAAAATTATACCTGATATTTACAAGGCATGGCACGGAATTTCAGAAAAAATTGAAGAAGTTGTGGGAAATGATGAATATTTGAGAAAAACAAGTAAAGATTTTAAAGAGTTTGCAGACATAATAGGGAAAGATAAGCAATATGATCAGATTTGTGAAGATTTTGACTTTTGGATCATTTAAAAATTAAAAATAATTTTATATAAACAGAAAGTTAGGAGATTCTGATGTTAGGAAAACAAAAAGAAATTTCCCCTTACACCGTAATTTTAGTATCATTCGTAATAATTATATTAATAGGCGGCTTTTTGCTTTCTTTGCCAATTGCAATAGAAAATGGACAAAGGACAAATTTACTTGAGGGTATGTTTACGGCAACGTCGGCTGTTTGTGTAACGGGACTTACAGTAAATGATGTGAGCAAAGTCTATAATTTATTTGGAAAAACAGTTATTATGGTATTAATTCAGCTTGGTGGAATTGGAATTATCACATTCTCAACAATAGTTGTAACAATGATTTCAAAAAAAGTTGGATATTTTACTAAAAAATTGATACAGGAAGATATAAACACAAATACAACATTTGAAATACAAAAATTTGTAAAAAAAGTTTTGACTACGGTTTTTATAATAGAAATTATCGGGGCTGCAATATTATTTTTAAAATTTATAAAAATATTTGATTATAAGACAGCGGCTTATTATGCTATATTTCATTCTATTTCCGCATTTTGTAATGCCGGGTTTGCATTATTTTCAAATAATTTAAGTGATTTTAAAAACAGTATAATAATAAACACTGTAATTCCTGTCTTAATTTTTTTAGGCGGAATAGGTTTTGCAGCAATTCTTAATATTTATCAATATTTTCTAAAAAAAGATAAAAGGCTTACTACTACTACAAGAATAGCTATAAAAATGTCAATTTTTCTAATAATATTTGGGACAATTATAACATTTATCCTAGAATATTCAAACAATAAAACATTAGGAACATTGCCATTTTTTGAAAAGATAGGAGCCGCCTTTTTTCAAAGTGTAACAACAAGAACGGCTGGATTTAATACAATTTCCATAGCTGAACTGCGGGAACCTACAGTTTTTCTGTTTGTAGTATTAATGTTTATCGGAGCCTCACCTGGCTCAACAGGTGGTGGAATAAAAACTACTACAGCCGGATTGATACTTTTTGGGATAGTTACAACTATAAAAAATAAGGAACATCTGGAATACAACAAGAGAAGAATCAGCTGGAAAATATATAATAAAGCTATGGTTATTGTTTTTATATCAATTATGTATGTTGCTGTAGTATTATTTTTATTAATTTGGCTGGAGGATATAAGAGTTATAGAATTAGGATTTGAACTGGTATCTGCTTTTGGAACGGTGGGATTATCACGGGATTTAACGCCGCAATTATCGAGCATTTCTAAACTGTTAATTATGATTACGATGTTTGTTGGACGAGTTGGGCCACTAACAATAACATTGGCCTTGTCCAGAATGAAAAATCCAAAAGGAAGATATGTTTATCCAAAGGAAGACATTTTGATAGGATAAGGAAGAGGTGAAAAATGGCAGGATATTTAGTAATTGGGCTTGGAACATTTGGTAGAAGTGTAACTCAGACATTATATGAAAATGGTAAAATGGTACTGGCAATAGATCAAAGGGAGGATCGTGTACAAAAGGTAATTGATGATGAAATCGCAAGTGATGCAATTACATTGGATGTGACAGACGAAAATTCAATCAGGAAAGTAATAAATGATGACTTTGACACTGCTTTTGTCTGCATTGGAGACAATACTCAGTCCAGTGTATTTGTTACGGTAATTTTAAAGGAAATGGGAATAAAAACTATCATTTGTAAGGCAAAAAATGAATTACAGGGGAAAATTTTAAAAAAGATTGGTGCAACTTCCGTTGTTTATCCAGAAGAAACGATGGCCAAGGAAACAGCACTTGGGGTAATAAGGCCCAATATAACGGAACATTTTAAATTTTCAGAAAAATATAGAGTGTTTGAAATAAAAGCACCAAAGGATTTTGATGGAAAAAATCTTATAGAATTAAATTTGAGAAATAAATATGAAATGAATATTATCGGGATAAAAGATGAAAAAGAACTAAATATTATGCCACTTCCAAATACTATAATAAGAGAAAATAATGTACTATTAGTTATCGCAAATATAGAAAAAATGATGTTATTTGGGAAAAAATACGTTTTGTAGTAAAAAACTTAATTAAAGCCTTTCAAATATAAAATAAATTGTTATAAGTATAAAAGTATGGTATAATTTAGCAAAACTCTAATAAAATAAAAGGTTGAAAAAATGAAAAGAATTAGATACAAAGTATTGTTTATTTTACTGTTTTATATTATACTTTTTGGCAAGATGAATGCTGCTGGACAAGTTATAGAACTGGAAACAGAAAAATCTACAATCAATCTGGAAACAGAAGAAATAAATACTGAAGGTAATGTTACTGTAAAATATGGCGATTTTACAATAAATGCAGACAAATTAAGAAAAATTGCCAACAAAAACATCCTTTCAGGCTCTGGAAATGTTGAATTTATTCAAGGTTCTCAAATTATAAAAGCTGATAACCTTATTTTTGACATGGATACAAAATTAGCAAAGATATTTAATTCAGAAAGTTATGATGCTAATGTGAAACTGCGTTATGGTGGAGAGGAAACACTGGCTGAAGGAAATAAATTAATTTTTATAAAAAATGGATGGTTTACAACCAGTCCCTATGAAAATCCAAGCTATAAAATAAATGCAGACGAGCTGGAAATTTATCCAAACAGAAAAGCCATTGCAAGAAACATAGGACTTTTTGCAGGTGGGAAAACCTGGTTTAAATTACCATATTACGTAACTTCACTAAAACCTGCATCACAGAGGGCAACGCTCTTTCCATACATTGGGATGGACAGCGACAGGGGACTCTTTGGAATTACGGGGTTTGACTATGATTTAGGGCCTCTTGCACAGGGATTCGTGGATTTTGAGCTGAGCACAAAGAAAAAACTGGCATTAAAATTTTCAAATGATTATTCCTTCTGGGGAAATAATTCAGGAAATATATTTGTAAACAGAGTTGTCGTTCCAATTGGAAACCATAGGAAAGAATGGGATTTCAAATGGAATCACAAAGTTACAAATACTCCTAAAAAAGCTAAAGAAGATAGAAAGTTTTATGATGCCGGCTATGGAATCTGGAACCTGAATTATCAAAACATTACAACAAATCTAATGTATGCCATCAATGGAAACGAATTAAAGGATGACTATACAGATTTTGTGGACAAATATAGCCATATTGGATTCTGGGATTTTAATATTAATCAGGAACTTGGGCAAAATGGCGAATTTAATGCAAAATATTACTGGACGCAAGATAAGCATGCTCTTAAAGCCTTGACTGAAATAAATGATAAAATTGTAGAAGATGATGATTTAGATCCACGTAGAACCGATGTTGACTTATACAAAAGTATAAAATATACAAATGGAAATACAAATGTTGCAATAACAGTTGATAACGAAGATTTTCGTGATATTAATCCAGGATATGTCGGAGACTTGAATTCCTACAGGAAAAAAAGAAGTTATGGAATTGATTTTAGAGGCCCGAAAATAAAGTTTGATTATTTGAATTCTGACAAGGATGAATATGGAGAACTGTTTGGAATGCGTGATCGTGGCGATGACAAGACAATTCACTGGGTACAGAACGTAGCATATGATAAGAGAAAAGAATTGGGACTGACTTTTGGAAATTATTATCCGTTCAGAGAAAGTGATTTCTTTGGATATAAGCCTAAAACTGCATATCAAAATTTAACAAATACTCTTTATTTCGGTGCACAGGTAAAGCAAGTTGATGTACAAAAAAAAGAATACGAATATGATTACACAAGAGATAATGAAAATTACAATTCATTATTTTTAAATTCAGCAACTGCTGATGAAAGTCGAATTTATAAAGTATTTCAAGATAATGAAATAATTCGTCGTCCTAAAAAGATTATTTATGAAAAATATAGATCACAAAGATTTAACATAGGAAATGACAGAATTGATATCCCTATAAAAAATTCATTTATTGGGTATAACCTGGCTTTTGAAAATCGTGATTACAGTAGTTTAGGAGTGCCTGAATTTAGAAATGGAAGAAAAGTGGAAGACTTGTCTTCAGAAACAGGCTACAAGGTGGCAAGGGACGCAAGCGGAGAAATAATACGGCAAAGTCCATCAATGAGAATTTTCACCCTTGATACAAGATTATTCACGACATTTTTCGACAACACATCGAAAAAAAATAATAAATATGATGTAAAAGTTACAAATGATGCAACTGTCACTTTCCAGAAGACAACAGCGGGAAGTGCAATGTATAACGGCTTTGACATTGTAGAAATTCCAACAAATGCACTGGGGCTTAGGGATGACTTCAGGTATCAAATTGGAAATATAACGTTCAACTACAATTTAACTATGAGAGATGACAGACATTTTCAAGATGACTGGTTAAAAAACAGATACATTAGAAACTATTTCAAGGCTGACATTGCCAATAAAAGATTTGTAAGTTTTGATTTTTCTAATAATGAGCAATATGAATTTGAAAATTTCAAATCTGAAAGGGATTTTAATAGGGAAATTCAATATGGTTACCTGTCTGACGCCGGAGATAACTTCTTATACAGATTCAATGAAAAGAATAAGCAGTTATTCCCATATAATACAAGTCTTGGATGGAATCAGAAAATTTATAAGGAATCTTTAAAGGAAAGAACTTTCGGAGTGAACTTTAATGAGTGGGGATTTGAATACACTAATTCAATAAATAAGACAAATGATATTTATGGAAATGTGGCAACTTTCGGATTACCTGCCTTAAAGTTAAAAACTAACTATCATAAACTAGGATTTGTTTACGATACATCAAAAATGAAAAATAAAAAATTTGAATCAGATCACTATTTCAGAATAAATTTTGGATTTGGTAAAAAGATATACAGGGATCTGAATAACACTCCGATTGTTACTTCAGATGACAGATATATCCGTGGAAACGACTATACAACAATAGGATTTTTATATAAATATGAAAATAATTCCAAACCTAGATACGCAGCTGATTTAGATAAAAAAGAAAAAGAGAAGGCTCGAGAAACTGAAATTGATATAACTGAAAATCAAATAAAAAATACAAGCATGGTAAGAAATTCAAACACTCAGGAATTTTCTATCAATAATGCCAATAAATCTTCAATTGATAAAATTCTGGTAAATAGTGACGATAGATTATTTTTGAGCAGTGAGGAAGAAGAGGCATATAAGAGTTATGTGGAAGAAGAAAATTATCGTCAAAATAAATTCAGTCTAAATGACTTTAATGCAAAACTTCAAAATTTAAGAAGTCATAAAAAATACTTCCAAATTGGAATGGATATGCAACTAGATGGCTCTGATGCAGCTAATCCAAGTGGAATGAAAGGATTTGCCAGAATTAATGATTTAACCTTCAAGGTTGAAGCCGGATATTTGGAAAAGATGTTTGTCAGATATGCTTTTATAATGGAACGCCCTGATAGAATCTATAGAAAAAATGCCACACGTAACAGTACGTATGACTTTAGGAAACACGAATTTGAAGGAAAATACATGTTTTCAAATGATCCTGATAAGCCATGGTGGATTGGAGGTAAAATCCAGTATGTACAAAATGGAGCACCAAAATCCTCTGATCCAGAAATTTATGAAAGTTCATGGTATGCAAGAAAAGTTAATAAACTAACTTTAGGAATGGCAACTTTGACTCATAGATTTGAAAATGTGGAATGGGAAATTGGAGCAGGAATGAAATGGGATAAGCCAAACAAAAAAAAGTTAGGTTATTATCCAGTAGTTTCATTAAAATTCGGAGTAACACCATTCCCGGAAAAAAATGCACAGTTTAAATATTCTGGAAAAGGATTTGAATTTGGAGCAGGATTATAAAATATATAATAATGAAATTAGCATTAGGGATATTAGGAAACTGATATTTTCTAATGTTTTTTCGTATTCAAATATTCTAAAATCAAATTATCATAGGAGATGAGAAAAATGAGAAAATATACTCTTGAAATATGTGTAGATAGCGTGGAATCAGCAATAAATGCCCAAAGAGGTGGAGCTACAAGGCTGGAGCTTTGCAGTAACTTAATAATTGGAGGAACTACACCTACAAAAAGTCTATTTGAAGAAGTAAGGAAAAATGTGAATATACCAATAAACATATTAATACGTCCCCGATTTGGAGATTTTTTGTATTCAGATTATGAGGTAAATATTATAAGAAATGAAATAAAAATGTTTAAAGAATTGGGAGCAGATGGCATAGTTGTAGGAATTTTGACTAAAAATGGAGAAATTGATTTATATAATATGAAAAAATTTATAGATGAAGCTCACGGAACGCCAATAACATTTCATAGGGCCTTTGATGTGTGTAAAAATCCGATAGAGGCATTTTATCAGTTACATGAACTGGGAATTCAGAATATATTAACATCTGGGCAAGCACAAAATTGTTTAAAAGGTAAAAAATTATTGAAGGAATTAGTTGGACTTTCAAATAAAAATAACAAAAGTAAAACTGAAATACTTGTCGGGGCAGGATTAAATATGGAAAATATTGGTGAAATAGCAAATTCTACAGGGGCAACCAATTTTCACTTTTCTGCCAAAACAATAAAGCAAAGTAAAATGGAATACAAAAAACAAGATGTAAATATGGGACTAAAAGAGTTTAATGAGTTTGAAATTCTGGAAACAGATGAAAAGTTAGTGAAGGAAATGACTGATTATTTACGAAATTTATAGATAACAAAAAAGCCAAATTTAATATATCTGGCTTTCTAATTTTATTTTATTACCGAATAAATTGAACCTCAATACGTCTATTTATTGCTCTTCCTTCTTCTGTGTCATTTGAAGCGATTGGGCTATTATCTCCATTTCCTTTTGTTTCAATAATTTTTTCAGGCGAAAGTCCTAATTCTATCAGTTTTTCTTCCAGACTTTCTGCTCTTCGTAAAGATAATTCCTTATTGTATTCTTTAGTACCTTTAGAATCAGTATACCCAATAATTGAGATTTTTTCATTTTTAGCTTCTATATAGTTTTTTAATTTTTCTAATATCGGAGTGTACTCTTCCTTTATTGTAGCACTGTTAAAGTCAAATTTTAATTTATTTGCATCCAATACTATAATATCAGTATTATTAGTATTTTTCTCTTCCTTAGCGATGTCTAATTGTTCTATCTCTGTTCCATCAACTTCGACTGCAGTCGTTCTCATTGCGTTATCACGTAAATTTGATGTTGTAATTTTTTTAGCTGTAGTCGGAGCAGAAACTAATAATACAGATAACATTGCTGTAATTTTCGATTTTTTCTCCATATTTTAACCTCTTTCCTTTTTTATTTATTTTTTTTACCATTATATTTGAATTATACTTTCCTTTATTAATTGTAACATATTTTTTTTAATTTTCATAGTGTTTTTTAAAATTTTATAAATAAATTTTAAACGTTCTTGAAGTAAAATAATAAAATTAATAAAGAAAAATGTGAAATAAACTGTTTTATCAGAATTTTTCCTAATTTTTTATTTATAATTATTTTGATTATTTTTTAGCAAAGATTCAATATAAAATCTGTAATTTTTTTTGTGCAGTACCTTTTTTAATTTTTTAGCCAGTTCTATTCATATTTCCCAATTTCTTGTACGGATTATATGTGTGTCAAACTGCAGTCCAAGCAGTCTTCCCTTTGCAAACAATACCTATGCTGTTTATTCTTGTTACAAAATTCTTTGGTGTGTTATTTTTGGTAAAAACAACTGCTTCTCCAAGCAATGCTCCAACTTTTGTTCCTCCAAAATAAAAAACATCACAAAGCCGTGCAATATCTGGAAGTATAACATCCGTATCCTTTGCCATAAGCCCGTATGCCAGCCTTGCTCCATCCAAAAATAACGGAATCTTATATTTTTTACAAATTTCTGAAATTTCTGTTAATTCATTTTTTGTATACAAAGTGCCATATTCTGTTGGGTGTGAAATATAAACCATTCCAGGAAAAACCATATGTTCGTGATTTTTATCCGCATAAAATGTCTGTAAATATCCCTTCACTTCATTAACATCGATTTTTCCATTATGATGTGACAAAGTCAAAACTTTATGCCCTGTAAGTTCAATTGCTCCAGCTTCATGCACACTAATATGCCCCGTTTCAGCCGCAATTACACCTTCATAAGACTGCAGCATCGAATTTATCACAAGTGCGTTAGTCTGTGTTCCACCAACTAAAAAATAAACATCTGCATTTTCCGATTCACAAGCTTTCCTGATTTTTACTTTCGCACTTTCACAGTATTTATCAGCTCCATATCCTGTCAAATTTTCAAAATTAGTCCTTTGAAAATTTTAATGAGGATGATATATATTGGGGAAATTATGGACAAAATTATAACATTAACGGAAAAGACTTATATCATCCATTATTTCGAAAATGGGAATCAAATTTTACAAATGAAGATAAAAAAATGATGTATCAATTAAAAGACTTTAATAGAAAACTTTCAAATTTTATAGGAAAAAATTATGATGATACAAAAAATAGAAATGTATTTTATGATGATTTTAAATATAATTATGATAACTATTATGATGAAACACCAGAATCTATATTTGCTAAAGCAAATGAATTATATCTAAAATATATTAAATACTTTTATACAGATCAAGAATATTACAGTAAAGTAGAAGAATATATAAATTTATATGAATTTCAGAAAAATTCAACGTATATTTTAGGGAAAGATTTAGAGGAATTTCTAGAAGAATATATAACAAATAAACAGGAGAAGAATTGAAGATGTTAATAGTTTTAATATATTTAATAGTTTTTATTATACAATTTTTTTCTCCACTTTGGTTTCAATTACTATTAATGAGAATAAATTTTATACTGCTAATGAGAATAAATTTTATACTGCCAGATAATATTCCAATAGCTGATGAAATTATCCAAAGTATAATTTTAATAAACAAAATAGCTAAAACGACAAAAAAGGATATACCAGATATAAATGGTTACGAAAAATTTATATTTATAGATATAAAATTTTAATTGGTTTTATTTTGATATTATTTATTTTTGGAGTATGGTTTATGCAAAATATTAGTACTTCAAATTCTGAAAAGGGGACTGCTTTTATAGAAAAAGATATTTCAGAAATAAGAATAAATACAGATGAATTAGTAAAATCACGTATAGGAGAAAAATGGATTAAACAAAACATGATGTACGATAATAAAAATGATAGATATTATTTAAATGATTTACAAGTTTTAAAACTTATTGAAGATATAGTAATCCAAAATAATAAATATGAATTTTTAGATGCCTTTTCAAAAGATGAATTAGGGCTTTTACGAAATATAATATTTGCAAGAAAAGGATATATTTATAAAAGAGGTAAATATAAAGAATATTTTTCAAATAAAAGTTGGTATAACCCCTCTATTGAAAATGAAAATGATATAAAACTAACGGTTAAAGAAAAAGAATTAATAGAAAAAATTCAAAAATATGAAAATATAAAGTAATAATTTTAGTAAATTTGTACAAATTAAAAGAGAGGAGATAAATAACAATGGCAATAAAATATGCAATTAGAGCTATAAATCGAACAACCAATAAAGCAAATAGTTTTTCAAATTGTTGCTGACAGCAGAAAAGAAGCTGTTCAAATTGCAATAAGAGATTATGGACATTCTTATGATATTCTGGAATATTAAACTCTATAAAAAAATTTTATTTTTTAATAACAATAAATAGTGTAATAAATCTACTATAAAAATGGAAAATATAAACTGGGATTTTCCCCAGTTTTTTTCTTTAAAAATTATTTTCTATTTCAGTTTTTTCTTTTTTAAAATTCCCTACAAATCGAAAAACCATCCCCAAAAGCTAAAAAACTTTTCAAGACAGTTTTTCAAAAACAAATATTCCAATTTTTCCTATCCTCCCAGATAAGCCTTCTTAATTTCAGGATTTGTAAGCAGTTCCTTCCCTGTTCCTTCCAGAATTATTTTCCCAGTTTCCAGAACGTAGCCTCTGTCTGCAATTGATAGTGCCATATTGGCATTTTGTTCTACTAACAGCACAGTTACGTTTTCTTCTTTATTAATTCTTACAATTATGTTGAAAATTTCCTGCACTAATAATGGTGCTAGCCCCATTGACGGCTCATCTAACAATAGTAGTGAAGGATTTGACATTAAGGCTCTTGCCATTGCCAACATTTGCTGTTCTCCTCCACTCATTGTTCCTGCCAATTGTTTTTTACGTTCAGCAAGTCTTGGGAATAATGAAAACATATGTTCCATATCTTTTTTTATTTGATCTGTGTCGTTTCTCGTGAATGCTCCCATTTCCAAGTTTTCCAGTACAGTCAGTTCTGTAAAGATTCTACGTCCTTCTGGCACGTGTGCCATTCCACGGCTGACAAGTTTGTATGCATCAATATTAGTTACATTTTCTCCGCTTAGCGAAATTTCTCCTGATTTTATTGGTACAAGCCCTGAAATAGCGTGAAGTGTGGAGGTTTTTCCAGCACCATTTGCACCAATTAGAGAAACGATTTCACCTTTTTTTATCTGAAATGAAATGTTTTTTATAGCATGAATTCCGCCATAATATACATTTAAATCATTTACATTTAAAATATTCACTTTTCCTCCTCGTATAATATATTTGTAGTTTTTTACATCCCTCTTCAAGGATTTTGTAATATACTATTATTAAGATACTGTGGACTAGTTAATCTCCTCCTACCACTTGATGGTTTTAAAAAGGCTCTAGCCACAGTCTCTTTGTTAAATTGTTAATTAGTTAGATACCGCCTTTTTTCAGATGAGGCTTCTAAATTACTAGAAGAAAAAGGTATAAAAGCGAGAGTAGTCAATGTTTCCACAATAAAACCGCTAGATATGGAAACAGTTCTAAAAGCTGCAAAAGAGTGTAAATTTATTGTAACAAGTGAGGAACATTCTGTGATTGGTGGACTTGGAAGTGCAGTTTCAGAATACTTATCAGAAGTTCATCCGACAAAAGTGATAAAACATGGAATACAGGATATTTTTGGGCAAAGTGCGGATGGGGAAACTATGCTTACAAATTATGGGCTTAGAGCGAAGGATATTGTGGAGATTGTTTTGAAAAATAGATAAATTAAATTGACAAAAAGAGAGGAAAAATGATACTATAAATTCAGGTTTTGGAGTTAATCGCTTGAAAATTTATTTTTAAGAGGAAAGTCTGGACTTTGCAGGGCAAGGGAGGCAGCTAACGGCTGCTGGGAGAAATCTTAAGGAAAGTGCCACAGAAAATAAACCGCCTGTTCTTTCAGGTAAGGGTGAAAAGGTAGTGTAAGAGACTACCAGTAATTTAAGGAATTAAATTAGCTAGGTAAACCCCTCTCAAAGCAAGGGCAAGCAGAAAGCTATCTAAGAGGCGGCCCGTCTTGGCTTGATTGGTAGCTCGCTAAAATCCGTAAGTAATTATTGATTTAGATAAATGATTAACAAATACAGAATCCGGCTTATACCAAAGCCTATCAAACTCAGAAAATTTTCTGGGTTTTTCTTTTTTTATTATAGATTGTATAATATATTGCTACAAATTTAAAAAATATAAAAGCTCTCATTTTACTTTAATGTTTTGATAATATCATATTTTTGAAAATATAAATATATAACGATAAATAAAAGGAGATGATTACTTATGAAACAGATAAATGGAAAAAGAGCAATTTTGGAAAATGGGATTTTAAGAAAAGAAGTAAAGTTTGGATTTTCAAAGGCAGCATTTTTTTTGGGATTTATATATCCTTTAATTAAAGGGGATTATATGACTGCCGTAATTGCTTTTGTCGTAATTGGTACGGCTGGGCTGATATTTTTCCCATTGATATTTATTTTATCAGCTATATTTGGACTTAAATATAATGAAATGTATGTCAAAAAACTTATTAAACAAGGATGGTATCCATTTTCAGAAGAAGATGCACAGGTTTTGAAAATGAATGGAATTTTATTTAATGATACAAATAATTCTTTTAGAAGTAATGGAGGAAGAGTGATGAAAGAAGCTGAAAATTGTGAAACACAACAATCAGGAAAAACTGAAGCTATCGAATTTAAGGAAACTAAGAATAATAGTAATTTTCGTGATATGAATAACAATAGTATTGACAATGTAAATACTAGCAATTCTTATAATAATCCAAGTAATCCTGAAACGAATTATAAAAACCGTACAATTCAGAAATTTGTGGCAAGATTAATCGGTGGTGGACTTGTTTCGCTTGTTCTAGGTGTTTTTACGGCAAATATTGTTTTAATTCTTTTAGGAGCTGGACTGACAGGTGGAGGAGCATTTTTAGCTGTAAAAAATAAGGATAAAATAAAATGGAAATAAGAAAATATTTAATTAAATCTGGAAATTATAGAAACACAATAAAAAAACTTTTTATTCTTTCTCTGTTTTTAACAGCATTTATGAGGTATAATAAAAATGAACCGTTCACAGAAAGTGAGAAAAAATGTGAAAAAAAAGAAAAAATGGAGCAATTAAAATTATTTTGTGAAGAGAATCGGTGTGTCCTGCTGGAGATGGAAGAGAGTGAAAGATAATGAGATTACTAGTTGTAGAAGATGAAAAGAAGTTGAACGAACTTATTACAAAAAAGCTTAAAAAGGAATATTATGGAGTTGACAGCTGTTTTGACGGAGAGGAAGCAATCAGATACGTGGAAGGAACTGAATATGATGCAATAATTCTAGATATTATGCTTCCAAAACTTGATGGATTTGAAGTGATTAAAAGAATAAGGGCAAAGAAAAATAAAGTTCCAATACTGCTTTTAACTGCAAGAGACAATATAGATGATAAAGTGAAAGGGCTAGATTATGGAGCAGACGACTATCTTGTAAAACCTTTTATCTTTGAAGAACTTATGGCCCGTATCCGTGTGCTTTTAAGACGTAATTCCGGAAATGCCGATAATGTAGTTACAATAGCTAATCTTAAGGTTGACCTTGATGCTAAAACAGTTTTCAGGGATGACATACTTATAAAACTCTCAGCTAGGGAATATTCTGTTTTGGAATACTTAATACGAAATAAAGGAAAAATTTTATCAAGAGAAAGAATAGAAGATCACATATGGAATTATGACTATGAAGGTGGAACCAATGTTATAGATGTTTACATCAGATATTTGAGGAAAAAGATTGATGACAACTATACTCCGAAACTTATTCATACCATTCGTGGATTGGGTTATGTCCTGAGGGTCGATAATGAAAATGAATAAACTTTCTATAAAGTCCAAAATAACTTTCTGGTATATCGGTCTTATGATAAGTCTTATAGTCATATTTCTTATAACAATAATTTATATTAGTGAAAATCTTGTACGGGCAAACGCTTATAAAAATTTGAAAAGTTCTGTAGTTTCGGCATTCGACGAAATTGAAGTTTATGATGGTGAACTTACTATTGACAATGATTTTATTATTTTTAATAATAATGTTCATTTGTCGGTTTATGATGATGAAACAGGATTTATTTATGGGGATATTCCATTGGATTTTGAATATGATGAAACTTTTTCCGATAAAAATGATGTAAGAATTATAAAACATAAAAATAAAAAATGGTATATTTTTGACAGCAAAAAGAATTTTTCAGGCTATGGCATTATTCATATTCGTGGAATTGCTCCTGCAACAGAAGTGGAAAATATTATTGAAACAATTGTTTTAATTTCTCTGATTGTATTACCATTTTTCTTGTTATTTTCAGCAATAAGTGGATACTTTATAACAAAAAAAGCATTTAAACCAATAGAAAAAATAAGGGGAGCTGTGGAGAAAATAAATGAGGGAAATGATTTGACACAAAGAATTAATATTGGAGAAGGAAATGATGAAATTTATACTTTGGCAAATACATTTGATACAATGTTTGACAGACTGCAAAGTTCCTTTGAAAGAGAAGCACAGTTTACATCAGATGTTTCACACGAGCTGCGGACACCTGTATCAATTATAATTTCCGAATGTGAATACGGTCTTGAAAATCTCACTTCAATAGAAAATGCCAGAAATACAATTTCTTCTGTGCTTGATGAAACTAAAAAGATGTCAAAATTAATTTCACAGCTTCTGACTTTATCGAGAATGGACAGAGGAAATCAGAAACTTAATTTTGATAAAATAAATATAAGTGAAATGGCACATCTTATTGCTGACAGTCAGCAACATAATGCAGACAGTAAAAATATAAAAATTCATTCTGAAATAGAGGAAGATATTTTTATTGTTGGCGATGAGACCATGATTATGAGAATTTTTGTAAATTTAATTTCAAATGCAGTTAACTATGGTTATGAAAATGGAAACATATGGATAAAACTGTCACAGGATAAAAATTTTGCAATATGTAAAATTATTGATGATGGAATCGGTATAGAAAAAGAAGATATACCTAAAATATGGGGGCGATTTTATCAGGTGGAAAGTTCTAGAACAACAGAAAATATAGGGCTTGGATTATCAATGGTAAAATGGATTATAGAGGCACATAACGGAGAGATTTATGTGGAAAGTGAAATTGGAAAAGGAAGTTCGTTTGTATTTAAGTTGAAAAAGGAGGGAAAATGAAAAATAATTTTTTGAAAAAATTACTTATAGTATTTTTTATTACAGTAATGGGAGTTCCTGCAAATGGAAATTCAGCTAAAGAGACTAAAACAGTAAGAGTTCTGAATGTTGATGTAAAAATTTCGATTGCACAGGCAAAGCAGCTTGCGTTAGACCATTCAAAAGTGGCAAAAAATACTGCAAAAATGACTAAAATTCGTCTGGATAAGGAAAATAAGAAATTTATATATGAAATAGAATTTTATACAGAACGGAAAAAATATAAATATAACATTGATGCGAATACAGGAAAAGTTCTGAGTTACAGCCAAAAAGACCGAGTATCGGCTTCAACAACAATAAGAGATGATGGTAAAATCATTAATACAAATGGCAGTGATACAGAAATAAGAAAAACACCAAAATATATTGGAATTGAAAAAGCAAAAGAAATAGCAGTCGCACGGATTACTGGTGCGAAAAAAATTAATGTTACAAATATTCAACTGGATAATGAAAAAGGAAAAATGATTTATGAAGGAAGAATAGTATATAAAAATACAGAATACAAGTTCGACATTGATGCTATAACAGGTGAAGTAATAAAATGGGAAGTAAATGAAAATTAGTAAAGTAAAATATCCTCTAAAGTTTGATATACTGAAGAGGGTATTTTTTGTTAAAAAATTATGCTTTGTAAAGTTTTTCATAATTAAATTTATTTTTAAGTTGTTTAAGAGTATAATCAAATATGAATAAAGGTGGAATAAATACGATAATTAATGTTATTATTGGAATATTTTGAAGATGAAATATTCTTTCAACTATAATCATAAAAGGCTTATATAGAAATATCGAAACAAGATTGAATGTCGAATGTAATAAAATTATCCACCAGATGGGATTGGGTCTTAGCCGTACATTTCCGAAAAAGATACCTGATATTGTTGTGTATATAAATTTAATTGGATTCAGGTGAAGTATTCCAAAAATTATAGCCTGAATTAAATTGGCATATTTTGTCTTTTTCTTTAAAAATTGAAGTATTAGTCCTCTCAATAAGAGCTCTTCCCCAATAGGGTAAAATACTAGAAATTTAAGCAGTTCATTAACTTCAAAAGACTGTTTTGAATAATCGGCAAGAATTATCTTTTTTGATAACAAAGAACTTAAAACGGTAAGTAAAATTATTACAGATGTTATAATTAATGCTGAGTAGCAGGCTGTATTTAATATCAGTAGTCCCAATTCTTCCATTTTAGATTTATTAATATTTTTTTCCATTTTGATTGTTCTTCCTTTCATGAATTGTTCTTGTAAAATAATCTACCATTAGAATATTAAAATAAAATGAGAGATATTTTATTCTATTTCTATTTATTTTATTTTGTAGTAAAGTAACTTTCAGCTATTTTTAAAGATTTTATTTGAGAAAAACCTTTTTCTGTTATATAATGTATTTAAACAACTTTAAAATCTAATTTTTACTTTATGTTGCACATATGAAAGGAAATAAAATGAAAAAAATAATTATTGTACTAGCACTTATATTTTCTAGTTCAAGTCTCTCTGCGGAACAGATTGAAAAAATTATGTGCTATATTCCTAAAGAACTAAAAACAAACAGTAAAGCGAGATTAATTTATGAAGATACAGAAAAATATAAAAATGAGGAAATACCGCCTGAAGTGGCAAATCCTAAAATTGTTAAAGCATTAAAGGAAAGAAGGCTTGTCGTATTTCAAATGAGGTGTAAATATGATGGTGATATGTACCGTTATATAACAGCTTCAGACTATGCAGTTGAATATCTTACAAAACAGACAATAAATAAAGAAGAAGGAGACTATTATTTACTGGAACTTCCGACAAATAAGGCACTCGCTTTTCAGGATATGTTATTTATTGGAGATTTTATAGATAACTCAATTAGCACAAATGATGAACTTTTTCAAATTCTCTATATGATAAATGTTCAGTTTCTGGAAATAAGACAGCAGGAACTGGAAGAGGAAGGATTGAAAGTAGTTTACTAAATTTTCTCAATTTTTTCATTTTTGCAGGGATTATTCATTTTCGTAAATCCCTGTATTTAATTTTCTCATTTCTTTTGTATAATCTTGTTAAATATTTTTTTGCTACATTTCATATTCAGCAAATTACAAGTTTAATTATCCAAAAAAATAAAAATGATTTTTTCCTCTAATATTCTTTTAATCTAAAAAGCATATTGTTAAAGTGAAATAAAATTTTTAAATAAATGATGGGAGGATTTTGGATATGGAAATGAATAGTGGAAATGGCTACTTCAAAAAAGAAATAACATTGGGTAAAGAAGAAGAGATAAAGATAGTGAAAATTGGATTTTCCTGGGTAACTTTTTTTTTCGGTTTTCTTGTTCCATTTTATAGGAAAGATTGGAAGACCGGCTGGATACTTTTGGCAATAATGGCTATATCTCATATGATGTCGCCTTTACTAATGTTTCTGATATTGGCGGTATTTAGTTTTTTATATAATAAAATTTATATTAATATGCTTTTGAAAAGTGGCTGGAGATTTACGACAAAAGATGACGAGAGACTTTGGGAAAATAAAAAGGAAATGGCAGAAAAGGTTGATAATATGGTTTTGACGCTAAAAGAAATGGAAGCGAAAATTAATAAAAAGATAGAGGAACATGGTTTTGTTAAAAAATTTGCATGGGGAGGAACATACGCTCTGGCTATTGGAATTTTAATAAAAAATACTCCTCTTTTAGCTGTAGGAATAGTTTTTTTTGTAATAAGTTTTATTAAAAGACAGAAAATGTAGAAAACCAAATTTTAGGAGGAAAGAACTATGAAATTAAATTTTAAAAAATTATTTGTTATAACAATTATTGGAGCAGGGATTTTTATATCACAACAGTTACACGCATTTATGGGGTATGATTATTATATGGATCCTACAAATTTGCCAAGCGATATGTTAAGGGAAAATCTTTTACAGCAAACTTTTGATAACCACAACAAAGTTTTTAATAATAGTAATAAAACAAACATCAATATATCATTACTGCCATCAATTATATTTCTTGCAGCCTGGTTTTATATCTATGGAAAGAAAAAAGAAAAGTAGAATTCTCATTTTATTTTAATCTATATTACATATCATAAAATTGAAAAATGACTGATTAATTAGTGTTTGAATAAGGAGGAAAAATGAAAAAAATATTTTTTGGAAGCCTGTATTTTATTCATCTGCTCTGTTTTAATATTCTGGTACTATTTTTTCTGGCTGTATTAGAAGTATCAGTTTTAAGTAATTTGAAAATGATTAGAGGTATATACTCGGAAAATCTTATATTAATTTTGCTTAATATATTTTTATCATATTTTTATGCAAAAGCAGGAATAGGAAAAAAGGCTTTGATAATTTTAACAATAATTGGTGTAATATTAAAAATACTAATATTTTTAATATCGTATAAATATTTAGTTTCATCAGCAGGAGATGAAGAATTTTTACCAACTTATTATGCTTATTTTGCCATAGGTTTATTGGATGTAATATTTCTTGTGGGGCTTGGTGTAAATTTATTGATAGGAAGGAGAAAACAGCATGATAAAAATTAAAAAATTGACAGGATTTATGATTTTTCTACTTTTTGGAATAATATTTATTTCCTGTGGAAAACCTTCAAAAAAAGACATAATAGACAAGGGATATATATTAGAAGTAGGTGTATCCAATGAGATTGACAGGGAATTTGCCGGAAAAATGGAGCATTCTCCCGCTTATACTATTTTCAAAGCGACTGAATATAAGGACAGTGATATCATGGTGCAGAATCTCAAAAATGGAACAGTTAAAGCAATCCTTTCACCTATGCTGTCGTTAGGAAATTCTGATTACGGCTATTATCCTGTCTATGTGGATAACAAAAATTATGAAACTGTATATCTCATATACAGAAAGGATACTCCCGATTTTTTGAAAAACAGCTTTGAAAAAGGGGATAGCTTTATGTTAAATAATATGGAAAAATATTCTAAAGAAAAATATAAAGAAAGATTTTCATTTTTTAGTAATATTGAAGATTTTGAGAAAAAAATAATGGCTAATGAATGGGCTCTTGTAAATATTGCAGGGCTTGAACTTAAAAACAGTAAAATTTCAATAAAACTTGATAAAGGAAATGTTTTTATAACAGGAAAAAATGGGAAAAAATATTTGGGAAAATATTCCCTGAAAAATCACAGGATTTCTTTTGAAATAGATAATTTGAACATTCTGCTGAAAAAAGAAAGTGAACTGAGCGACAGTGATAAAGATTTTTTATATGATTTAAGCAATGCCGATGTAATAACGCTTATGGATAACGAGCAGACTCTCTATATCGGAGTTCCTGAGAGTAATCTCATATTTAAAAAAACATCAAAAAATAAATAGAAAGGAAAAAGCTCTAATGTTCTTTTAATCTAAAAAATATACAGTATAATCAAATAATAGAAATCATAAAAAATAAAATTTTTAGGAGGAATAATTATGGAAATAAATTTAAAAAAGCTATTTGTTACAGCAGTTATTGGAATGGGAGTATTTGTATCGCAGCCTGCACAGGCATTTTATTATGATATGTCAGACAGTTTTAACTATACAAACAATGTGATAAATAGTACAAGAAATTATTTACTTGGTAGTGAAGTAATAAGCCACATTAAAAAAGGAGATTATTCTTCAAAGAAAAAATCAAATTCTAAAAAAACAACTACAAAAACAACGGGAAGTTCAGCAACTTCAACTACAGCCCCAAAAACAACAAAAGCAAATATTACTTTTAAATCGGACGGAAATACAAGAGGACTTGATTATTTTGTTAATAACTATCCGTCAAAACAGAGAGGAGAAGCAAGAACATACCTGAAACAGATGCAGGATTCTTTCCCGCAGGTAGCACGTTCAGTAGGAATACCTACAAATGACCTGTCTTCAGGACTGGCAGCTGCAATAGCAGGAGCATATATGGCATATAACAATGTAAGTCTGAATGATGATTATATGAAACCTATGCAAAATCAGTTAAAAACAGTGCTTCAAGGTGTAGATGACTTTGATAAAATGAGTGACAGTGATAAAAAATATATATATGACCAAATGGTAATAATAGGAATGACTTTAACCATAAATCAGTACCAAAATCAGCAAAAACCAAATGCAAAAGTTACCGCTCAGTTAAGAAATGCAGGTAAACAGGTGCTTGAAGGACTTCTTGGAGTAAGTGCAAGTAAAGTAAGAATAACGGCATCAGGACTTTCTTTTTAAAATAAATAATTATAAAAATAAGAAGTTTTATAACAGTATGTAGTAATAATGAAAAAAAACAAAAAACAAAAAAATGAAAATATATAATTCAATTTAGGAGGAAAAATTATGAAAATAAATTTAAAAAAACTATTTGTTACAACAGTTATTGGAGCAGGATTATTTGTATCGCGACCTGCACACGCATTTGCAGGATATGATTTTGACTATAACCTTTTTCATATACAAAATGATACATTAAAAAGAACATTTGATTATTACAATCAAGTTACTGGTACCAACGATATTCTTGAAAAGAGTTCAAGCTCTAAGAGTACAGGAAGCAGTAAAAGTAAATCATCATCATCATCATCGCAAACATCGTCTAAACCAAAACCGGCAAAAAAAGCCAAAATAACTTTTAAATCGGATGGAAGTACAAGAGGGCTTGATTATCTTGTGAATAACTATCCGTCAAAACAGAGAGCGGAAGCAAAAATTTATCTAAAAAAAATGTATGATTCATTCCCTCAAGTAGCACGTTCTGTAGGAATACCTACAAATGACCTGTCTTCAGGAATGGTTGCTATATTGGCTGGAGCATATATGGCTTATAACAATGTCAGTTTAAATGACAGTTATATGAAACCTATGGCAAAACAGTTTAAGGAAGCTCTAGAAAGTGTAACTGAGTTTGATAAAATGAGTGACAGTGATAAAAAGTATATTTATGACCAAATGGTAATAATAGGAATGACTTTGGCTGTAAATCAGTCCCAAAATCAGCAAAATCCAAATGCAAAAGTTACCGCTCAATTAAGAAGAGCGGGAAAAGAAGTACTTGAAGGTGTTCTTAAAGTAAATGCAAGCAAAGTGAAAATAACATCATCAGGGCTTGTTTATTAAATAAAAAGAATAGTTTTATATTCGCAAAATACAATAAGGGGTTCAGCTCATTTACCCCTTATTAACAGAAAAGAAAAATTAGGAGCAAAAAATGAATAAAAAAGTTATATTTTCTAGAGGGATAAATTCTTTTACACTACATATTCTGGCAATGGCATTTATGGTGGCAGATCATTTATGGAATATATTTTTTCCTAATCAGATATGGTTAAATGTGCTTGGAAGACTTGCCTTTCCAATTTTTGCCTTTATGCTTACGGAAGGATTTTACAGGACTAAAAACAGAAAAAAATATTTAATACGTATTTTTATTTTTGCAGCTATTTCGGAAATTCCGTTCAATCTTTTTGCAAGTCTGGCATTAAGAGGAGAAATAATGGTATTTTATCCATATAACAATGTATTATGGACTTTCGGAATTGCCTTATGTGGAATGAATTTACTGGAAAAGACGGAAAAATCAGAAAATATGAATAAAATAATAAAATTTTTTGTAAAAGCTGCCATAAGTATTTTAACCATCATAATTGCACATTTTGCAAGAAGTGATTATTTAGGATATGGGATTGCAATTATTCTGATATTCTATTTTTTCAGGGGGAAAAATTACAAAAACATAATATTTCAAGCTGTATTAATGGTGTTTCTAAACGTATTTGTTATGCCTGGACTTGAATTTCCGTTTAACTTTTTTGGAAATGAAATATTTATAAAAACACAGATATTTGCGATATTTTCACTGCCGATAATATGGCTTTACAACGGAAAGCAGGGTATTCATAACAAATTTACAAAATATATGTTTTATTTCTTTTATCCATTGCATCTTTTAACGATAGTGGCGATTTATGTTTCTTTTATGATATATCTGATTTCTTTGATAGGTAAGAATTATGGAAATTAAGTGAAGCCAATATTTACAAAGCAAAAGTTTAAGAAGGACTGTTAAGAAAATAAAAAACATAAAAAATTCTGTATTCATTGGGGAAGTGATAAAATTGAAAAAAATTTTAATAATAGCTATGATAGTTTTTGCTGTTTTTAGCTGCAATAAGAAACAGGAACAAAATAAAACAAAAAAAGGTAATAATATTGATACAAGCCAGAGCGATAAAAACAAAACTGAAGAAAATAAAAAAAATTCAGAAAAAGACAGCTCTGAAATAGAAAAGCAGAAAGAAGTTTCATCAGAAGAAGTTATAAAAAAAGCGGAAGAGGAATTTTTAAAGGACAGCAAAAATCTTGAGAAATACCGTAATTATGTAACTGTGGCATTTTATCAAAACCGTGAATTTAAAAGAACAAAGGAAATTACAGAAATATTTTTAAAAAATGCTCCTGATTATTCCTATGGTTACAGAGTGATGGCAGATATTCTCTTTTATGAAAAAAAATATAAGGAAAGTGCTGAATATTATGAAAAAGCAATAGGTATTTTAAAACATGGCAAACAGAGTTATGCTGAATATAAGGATATTAAAGTATTAAATAATGTACTTTCAGAAATAATTGAAAAAAATTTGATACAGGCTTACAGATTGTCAGGAAATAATGAAAAAGCAGTAGAAACTTTTATAATTAATCAAAAATTTCTAAAAGAAAACTATAATCCCCTTTTGTATAACATAGCTTTAGAAAATGTCAAAAAGGATAATGAAATGTTAAAATCTACTAATAGTAAAAAATATGAGGAAAACAAGAAAAAATTATCTAATTTAAATTAACAGTAAAATAAAAAAATTACAGGAGGAACAGTTATGAAAGCAAAATTTATGAAAAAAATATTTCTTTTAAGTATTTTAGCACTGGGACTTGGAATTTCAGGACAAGCTCATGCTGATTATGGCGATATGTTTAAAAATGAAATAATGCAGGAACTTTTAAATACAACTTCATCTTCACAAGGTAAATCTTACGGAAAATCATCACTTACTTTCACACAGGACGGAAGTACCGATGGACTGGAAACATTGGTTGCAACTTATCCAAAAAGCCAGCAAAAGGAAATAAGGGCATCATTAAAACAGCTGTATGATTCTTTCCCACAGGTAGCCCATTCTGTAGGAATACCGACAAATGATTTGTCTTCAGCAGTAGCGGCTGTAATAGCAGGAGCATACATGGCATATAACAATATAAGTCTTAATGATGACTATGTGAAACCTATGGCAGATCAGTTCAAGGCTCATCTTGAAAACAGCGGATTTTTTGACGGAATGAGCAACAGGGAGAAAAAAAGTATGTACGACCAGATGGTTATGGTTGGAATGACTTTGGCTGTGGGACAGTCCTTAAATCAGAGCAATCCTAATTCACAGACTACAGCTCAATTAAGGGAGGCAGGAAAACAAATACTTGAAGCCATTTTAAAAGTGGATGCTGATAGAGTCCGTATAACAGCTCAAGGAATATCTTATTAATACGGAGGGGACTGAAATGAATTCAATTATTGCATTAGTATATCTTTCAGTTGCTGTTATATTAATCGTTTTTGGTGTGAAACAAATAAAAAACAGAAAAAATCTTCGTAAAATTAATCAAAAACAGGAAGATGAGGTTAAAGAGAAAATAAAACTTGGAATTTTATCAGCTGATACAGTTTACCGTGAAAGAACAGAAACAGGAAGAGTATTTTATGAAGTGCCGGAGGATTTGAAAAAAGCAGTTGTTTTAAATCTTATTTGCTTTGCCATAATGCTAATATTAATATTTCTGGGAATAAAACTTGGAATATTGCTTTTAATAGTCTGTGCTGTAATAAGTATGATATATGGATATAAATATTATTATTCAAAAGAAAAAACAAAAAATACATTTGAAATAATAAATGAAGACTTTTACTTAAATGGAAAATTATTGGATATTAAGGGCTATAACTGGGGAACTGAATTGTTTCCCATATTTGGAACTCAAATAATATACTCTAAATCTCATATTTATCTTCTTGATGGCAAAAAGGAAATCTGTTTTGTACCTGAAAGACAGTTAAAAAGATCTCAAGTAGATATAATAATAGAAGATGACAGAATTTCTAAAATTATAGATGATATTATTGATGTAATCCAGAAAAGACAGATTCCAAAAGTAAAATTCAGACTTTTTAAAATGAAAAAAATGCAGAGCATACTTCTTTTTTTACTTTTTATATCAATTGTGATACTTGTTTCTTTGTATAAAAGCAAAGCATATATGTATTTATTTTAGTAAAATAATGGTAGCATATATGGTGTATAACAATATTATCTTTATAAAAACAGGTACTGAAAACAATTTTAAAAGTGGATGCTGACAGAATTCATATAACATTGCAAGGAATATCTTATTAATTCAGGGAGTTTAAAATGCTATATAGTTTAGTTTTTGCATTAATATATTTTGCAGTTTTGAGTATAATAATTATTTTTGATATGAAAAATAGAAAAATCAAAAAAAATTTACGTAAGATTATTCAAAGGCATGAAGATGAAGCTAAAGAGAAAATAAAACTTGGAATTTTAGCAGCTGATACAGTTTACCGTGAAAGAACAGAAACAGGAACGGTATTTTATGAAGTTCCTAAAAATCTGAAAAAAGCAGTTGTTTTGAATATTATCTGCTTTACCATAACAGAAATATTAATATTTTTCGGGATAAAAATTGGAATACTGCTTTTACTTAGCTGTGCTGTAATAAGTATAACATACGGGAACAAATACTATTATCCAAAAGAAAAAACAGAAAATACACTTGAAATAATAAATGAAGATTTTTATTTAAATGGAAAATTACTGAATATTAAAGGCTATAACTGGGGTACTGAGTTATTTCCTCTATTTGGCACTCGAATAATCAGATCTAAATCTCACATCTATCTTCTTGATGGAAAAAAGGAAATCTGTTTTGTGCCTGAGAAAAACTTAAAAGGAGGATCTTCGCAAACAGATATAATGATAGAAAATAGCAGAATCTCAGAAATTGTGGACAACATGATAGACATAATTCAGAAAAAGCAGATTCCAAAAGTAAAATTTAGGCTTTTTAAAATGAAGATAATGCAGAGTATGCTTCTTTTTATACCTTTTATGCCAATTATGACATTCGTTTTACTATATGGAAGTAAAGCACATATACATTTATTTTAATAGGATAAGAAAATAGCTGATGGAATTTTGAATAGTTAAATACAGACAGAGGTGAAAAAATGAAAAATAAAAAAATAAATCTAGCTATGATGGCAGGAATGATTTTAATGAGTATGGGATGTGAAGCAAAGGGGAAAGCTTCCCAAAGCAGTATTTCAGGAAAATATAATGTGGAAACGCTGACTACAAAAGGGCAGACTGTAAAGGTGGCAGGTCAGGAATGTTTTGAAAATTCATATTTTGAAATCAAAGGAAATATTGCCTATATAAGCCTTAACAATGTAGTTAACGGGAACTGTATAACAAAGGCAGGAACTTATGACATGCAAAGTAAGGGCAATGGGAGATACATTCTTGTAGGAAATGGCAAGGAATCAGATGAAATTATTGTAAAAAATGGAAAAGTGCAGTATAATCAGGATACAGGAATTTCAATGACATTTTCCAAAAATGTGACATCTACTCCAGAAAATATGAAAAAATAGTTTACTTTTTGATTAAAAAGTTAAAAAATATAGCATTTTTAGTGTAACCAGGAAAATTTATTATTAGAAAAATCAGGAGGAATCATGAAAAGATTTATATCATTTGTTTTGCTGGCAATTATGTTTATAACAAGTTGCGGAATTAGTGAAGGTTCTGAAAATGATGATAAAAAGGCAGTAGCATCGGCTTTTGAAGATTATATCAACGCAGCAAAAAATGAAGATACAAAAAAAGTTAATGAATATCATTTAATATGGAGGAATGTCTGGCGTACTTCACAGGAAAGCTATAAATATCTTACATATAAAATAAATAAAATTGAACTAACGAAGCAGAAAAATGGAAACGGAAGGGACATAAAACTGGCTTATGTAAATGTGTCACTAAAATATCCCGATTTAAACTATACAATGTCTAAATTTTATAAAAACAAAGACTTTAATTCGTTGGTAAGAGGAAAAAGCAGATCTACACAGCTAGAAATAATAGAACAGGAAATCTCTTCTTTTTTGAAAAATGAATTAAAGAAAAATGACACAAAATATATCGAAAAAGAAATGATTGTAAAATTTCAATATTTCTATGGAAACAGAAGATGGCTAATTCCTGAAGACGGCAACAAGGAATTTATAAATATTCTTTCGCTTGACAATTATAAAATAAAGGGGATGGATAAAACAATAGGAGAAATTACAAGAACACCATCAGATGATAAGGATAGAAAACTTTTAATTAGTGAAAAAGAGGAAAAAATAAAAAATAAAACAGCAAAAATTGATGATTATAAACTGCTTCTAATACTTTACTCACCGGTAAAAAATCCTGATAACATCAATTTTAAAAGAATATCGCAAAAATTAATAGAAAATTTCCCTGATTATCCAGAAGGATATCTCATTATGACAGATTTTATTTATCATAATTATCCTGATAAATATTCAGAGATATTGAATTATGCACAAAAAGGAATTGAAGCATATAAAAATGTCGATACAAAAAAATATCCGGAATTTGTTTATGAAAATAGCAGAAATCATCCAATGAATGAACTGTTCACAATTATGATAGATGTTTATCTGAAAAAAGGCGAAAAAGAAAAAGCACTGGATGTATTCAATAAAAACAAAAAAATTATTAAATACTGGATGCCTCCTGCAAATTATGTACAACTTGCAAAAAGGCTGGGAGTAAAATGGTAGAATTTATAAATTTTCACAAATAACTAAAAATTACAACAACAATAATAGGAGTTGATTTATTATGAAAAAAATTATTTTTGCATTCTTAATATTAGGAAGTGCTTACAATTTTGCAGCACAAAAAACTTTACGGACAGTAGAAAAATGTCGTGTGACTTCAAGAGGTATGACAAAAGATGGTAAAAGATTCGCAAATTGCGTTAGCCTTCAATCAGGAAAAACATTTAATTTTACAGGACTTGTTGAACAGACTTATTATAAATTTTCAAAAGGAACAATATTTAAAGTATATTTTTATGGAAGTGGGAATAGAAATTTGACTTTGGAAACTTTTGACTACATTCAGTAATTGATTTATAAACATAAGTTTTTTTACATTTTAAATTGATAAATTAAAAAATATCATTATGCCTTCAATCTCAAATATGGAATTGAAGGTATATTTTTTGTTTAATTATTTATTTCTTTAAGTTTTTTTGCATCTCAGACTTCCGACATTTACGTAAATGTCTTGACAAATTAAAAAAATAGTTATATAATATGCCCACATAGTAAAACGACTTTAAAATTGGATACAAAAATTATGATTATATACTCAAGCTATAAGTCCAATGATTTTAGTTTTCCAATTTTGAAGTAGTTTAATTACATAAAAAATATCATAAAATAAAAACAAAATTTGAAAGGAAATAATCAAAACAGTGAGTTATAATTTTACAGATTTTTTACAAAAAAGAAACGAAAAACAAATAAGTGAAATGACAAATCAGGAAATTTATTACAAATTACTTGAATACATCAAAGAGAGAGCAGATGAAAAAACGCCAAACAAATCTAAAAAGAAAATATATTATATTTCTGCAGAATTCTTAATTGGAAAATTATTATCAAATAATTTGATCAACTTAGGAATTTATAAAGAAATAAGGGAAGAATTGAAGGCAGCAGGGAAAAACTTGAGCCACGTTGAAGAAGTGGAAACAGAACCTTCATTAGGAAACGGTGGACTTGGAAGACTTGCTTCGTGCTTTATTGATTCAATGTCAACTTTAGGAATCAATGGAGAAGGAGTCGGACTTAACTATCACTGCGGACTGTTTAAGCAGGTTTTCAAGAACAATGAGCAAAAAGCTGAGGCAAACTATTGGATAGAAGATCAAAGCTGGCTAAGAGATACAAATATTGGATACGAAGTTAAATTTAAAAATTTCAGCTTACATTCAAAATTAAAAAGAATTGATATTTTAGGGTATGAAAAAGATACAAAAAATTACTTAAATTTATTCGATATTGAAAGTGTTGACTACAATTTAATAGAAAATGGAATATCATTTGATGAAGAAAATGTTGAAAAAAATCTAACATTATTCCTATATCCTGACGACAGTACAAAAAAAGGGGAATTGTTACGTATCTACCAACAATATTTCATGGTATCAAATGCGGCAAGATTGATTATTGCTGAAGCAACTGAAAAAGGAAGCAACATTCACGATTTAGCAGATTATGCCTTCGTTCAAATCAACGATACACACCCAAGTATGGTAATTCCTGAATTAATCCGTATTATGACAGAAGAACACGGTATTTCTTTTGAAGAAGCAACAGAAATTGTAACAAAAATGACAGGATACACAAATCATACAATTTTGGCAGAAGCGTTGGAAAAATGGCCTTTAGACTACTTAGAAGAAGTTGTGCCAAATATTGTTGAAATTATAAAAAAACTGGATAAAGTTATAAAAGCTAAATATTCAGATGAAAAAGTTCAAATTATCGACGGACAAAACAGAGTTCATATGGCAAATATGGATATTCACTTTTCTTCAAGTGTAAATGGAGTTGCTTATCTGCATACTGAAATCTTGAAAAATAGTGAACTTAAAGAATTTTATGAAATTTATCCGAATAAATTTAACAACAAAACAAATGGTATTACATTCAGAAGATGGCTTGAAAGCTGTAACGAAGACTTGGCAGATTACTTGAAAGAATTAATTGGTACAGGTTACTTGACAGATGCCGAAAATTTAAAAGAACTTTTGAAATATGTTGATGATAAAAATGTTTATGAAAAATTATCACAAATTAAACACGAAAACAAAATTAAATTGAAAAAATATTTACAACATACACAAGGAATCGTTATTGATGAAAACAGTATCATTGATACTCAAATTAAGAGATTCCACGAATATAAACGTCAACAAATGAATGCCTTGTATGTAATCAAAAAATACTTAGATATTAAAAATGGAAAATTACCAGAAAGAAAGATAACAGTATTATTCGGTGGAAAAGCTGCTCCAGCCTACATCATTGCTCAAGACATAATCCACTTAATACTTTGTCTATCAGAAATAATAAACAATGATCCAGAAGTAAATAAATACTTAAATGTTTACCTAGTTGAAAACTACAATGTAGGATTAGCTGAAAAAATTATTCCAGCAACAGATATTTCTGAGCAAATCTCGCTTGCCTCAAAAGAAGCCAGCGGAACTGGAAATATGAAATTCATGCTAAACGGAGCATTAACTCTTGGAACAATGGATGGAGCAAATGTGGAAATTAGTGAGCTTGTAGGCGATGACAATATCTACATTTTTGGAAAAAACAGTGATGATATAATTAAATTATACGAAACATCAGGTTACGTTTCAAAAGATTATTACAATCAAGTTGGAATAAAAGAAGTCGTTGACTTCATAACTTCAGACAAATTAATCAAAGTAGGAAACAAGGAAAGATTGGAAAGACTTCAAAATGAACTAATAAACAAAGATTGGTTCATGACATTAATTGACTTTGAAGACTACTACAACACAAAAGAAAGAATGTTTAAAGACTATGAAAACAAAGACTTGTGGTACAAACAAGTAATAAATAACATAGCAAAAGCAGGATTCTTCTCATCAGACAGAACAATCGCACAATACGAAGATGAAATCTGGAAAACTAAATAAATTTTATAATACGGGGATTTAATATCCTCGTTTTTATATTTTAAAAGATAAGTTAAATGGGATTTAGTATTAGATTATTTTATTTAATATCGATTTTTACTATTTTTATTAGCTTTTCTTTTTTTGCAGGATTGCTCATTGCCGCAAATCCTTATCTTGCAGTAAAGGTTTATCCTGATAATTAAAATTGTAGCAAGATTGCTACGCAATACCTATGGCTAGACTACGACTTTTATTTGCCCAACTCCGAAACTCCTCCTTATAGTCGTCAAACAGTCGTAGTTGAACAAATAAAAGCTCCGTCGGTTTATTAAAATAAAAAAATTATATTTTAATTATTTTGAAATACTAGATTTTTATCTTTTGTTGAAAAAGTTTGTAATAAATTCGTTATTTAAATGGGGTTTAGTATTAAATCATCTCCTTTTCTTTTTTTATCCATAAGGAAAGTATATTTACATTTTTTTACAATAATTTATCAATATCATTAATGCCAAAAAAAAGTTTGATTTGTCAAAATAATAGAATCTAGAAGAAAAAATGATGGTTCTTTGGGTGTTGCACTTGATTATACAATATACAAAAAAAACTTTAAAAAAAGTAAAGAAAATAGTATTGACAAAAAAAGAGGAATATGATATTATAAATAAGCTAGTTTATTCTGGTAATACCAATATTTTATTGGGAGGGATAGAAAACGATGAGAGTACAAGTTATTTTAGAATGCACTGAAACTAAGTTGAGACATTATGTTACAACTAAAAACAAAAAAACTCATCCCGAAAGATTAGAGATGAGAAAATATAATCCAGTGCTTAAAAGACATTCTCTTTATAGAGAAGTTAAATAATCTCATAAAAATAGATAGGTCAGTAGTTCAATTGGTAGAGCGTCGGTCTCCAAAACCGAAAGTTGCGGGTTCGATTCCTGCCTGGCCTGCCATTTTATTTTATGGGAATTTTTTTTTAAAAAATTTAATTTTGTTGAATTTAAAGTAGACAAATAAATTTTTTGTGATTATGCAGTTAAAAAATAAATAGAAGTTTGAGATTTTGAAGAAAATTAGGTAAGATAAATAATAAATTGAGAAAAAATCTTAAAGGATTCTAGGAGAAAATCATGAGTAAATTTAATTTAAAAGAGGCTTTTGGAAATTTGCGTGAAGAATATAAAAAAATATATTGGCCTGATAAAATCGAAGTTTATCATGTTACTGTAATTGTGATTTTGATGACAGCGTTTATTGCTATATATACACTTCTTTTTGATACAGCATTTAACTTTGTGTTGGCAAAAATAAGTGAAGTATTGAGAAATCTTATAGGAGGCGCGTAAAAGTGACTGAAGCAAATGAAAAAGTTGAAGAGGAAGTTGTATACGAAAAAAAATGGTATATAATTCACACTTATTCCGGTTATGAAAAAAAAGTGGCGGCGGATCTTGAGAAAAGAATCGAGTCATTGGACTTAAAAGACAGAGTTTTTAGAATTTTAGTTCCAGAAGAAGAAGTTCTGGAAGAAAAACGTGGAAAACAAGTAAAAGTTTCAAGAAAACTTTTTCCAAGTTATGTAATGATAGAAATGCTTTCCATTAAGGAAGAAAATGAACTGGGATTAGGATACCGTGTTGATAGTGATGCCTGGTATGTAATTAGAAATACAAACGGAGTAACTGGATTTGTCGGAATTGGAAGTGATCCAATACCTTTATCTGATGAAGAGGCTTCAAATTTACTGGCTAAAGTTGGAATTGATGTTGATGGGGAAGGAAGTGCTCCTAGACTTGATATAGATTTTAGAATTGGTGAAGTTGTTGAAGTAAAAGGCGGATCCTTTGATGGACAGCAAGGTGAAATTGCAGAAATTGACTATGAACATGGTAAAGTAAAAGTAATGCTTGAAGTTTTGGGACGTTTGACTCCAGTGGAAGTTGAATATACCGAAATAGCAAAAATAGACTATTAATAGTCTAAAAAGTAACAAAAAAACAAACAAGAAGTATTATTAAAGAATAATAATTAGCGAAATTTTAATTTGAAGGAAAAGTGGGAGATTTAACAAATTCAATTACCACAGAGGAGGAAAAATGGCTAAAGAAGTAATCGGGAAGATTAAATTACAATTAGAAGCAGGGAAAGCGAATCCTGCACCACCAGTAGGGCCTGCGTTAGGACAACATGGGGTAAATATTGCAGAATTCTGTAAATCATTTAACGCACAAACACAAGATAAAATGGGATTTGTAATTCCAGTGGAAATTACTGTTTATGCAGATAGAAGTTTTACATTCATTTTAAAAACACCACCTGCATCAGACTTATTGAAAAAAGCGGCTAAAGTTCAAAAAGGTGCTGGAAATTCTATAAAAGAAGTTGCTGGAACTATAACTAAAGCCCAATTACAAGAAATTGCAGAAACTAAAATGCCAGATTTAAATGCAGGATCAGTTGAAGCAGCTATGAATATTATTGCAGGAACTGCAAGAAGTATGGGAATTAAAATTTCTGAATAATTAAAGTTGTTCGGATTTTAAAAAATAAATTAAAAAATAAAATTTAAATGATTATTAGAATAAGTGGGAGATTTAGTAAATTCAATTACCACAGAGGAGGAAATAATAAATGGCAAAAAGAGGAAAAAGATATAACGACATTTCTCAAAAAGTAGATAAAATGAAAATTTATACACCAGAAGAAGCATTGGAATTAGTCTTTGACACTAAAAGTGCTAAATTTGTGGAGACAGTAGAATTAGCAGTAAGATTGGGAGTAGATCCTAGACATGCTGATCAACAGGTAAGAGGTACAGTTTCATTACCAAATGGTACGGGTAAAACTGTAAGAATTTTAGTTATTACAAGTGGAGAAAACATTGATAAAGCATTAGCTGCAGGAGCAGATTTTGCTGGAGATGACGAATACATTAATAAAATTCAAGGTGGATGGTTAGATTTTGATTTAGTAATTGCTACACCTGATATGATGCCTAAATTAGGAAGATTAGGAAGAATCTTAGGAACTAAAGGATTAATGCCTAACCCTAAATCAGGAACAGTTACAACAAATGTTGAACAAACAGTTCAAGAATTTAAAAAAGGAAAAGTTGCATTTAAAGTTGATAAATTAGGATCAATTCATCTACCAATTGGTAAAGTTGACTTCACAAAAGAAGCTATCGTAGAAAACTTTAAAGTTGCATTAGATCAAATTATCAAATTAAAACCAGCTGCTTCAAAAGGGCAATATTTAAGAACAGTTGCAATCTCATTAACTATGGGGCCTGGAATTAAAATTGATCCATTATTGGCTGGAGTATTTGTAGCTAAATAGTAAACAATCTTAATAGTAATTTTTATTACCGGGTAGATTTTTTCTATTCGGTAATTTATACTATAATTTGGATATTTTTTTGAAATCGAATTACTAAAAATTAAATATATCTGACATTTCTTAAAATAAAGCCGATAAGCTAATAAAATAAAAATTTGAGTAGAAAGCCATAACTTTAAATTTTGTTTTAAGGAGATTTTTAATAATAAATAAAGGCGTATTTATAAGTTAAGAACAATAAAAAAATTTTGAAAGATACTTGCAATTTTGAAAAAATTATAGTATAATACTATATATTGGTTTATTGAATATATAAATCATATGGAATATAACCAAAGACAGTAGGTAGAATGAAAATTCTTTAAACCCTACCGAGGTAAATATTATAACAAATAGATATTAAAATTAAATAATAGATATTTTATATAATATGATACCTCTGGGCTTATTGTTTTTGTTTCAGAGGTTTTTATTATGAGGAGGTGAAACGAATTGCCAGCACAAGCAAAATTAGAAGCAGTAAAAGGTTTAGTTGAAAAATTAAAGGATGCTAAAGCAGTAGTGTTTGTTGATTATAAAGGAATTAGCGTTAATGAAGATACTGAACTTCGTAAAACAGCTAGAGAATCTGGAGTAGAGTACTTTGTTGCTAAAAACAGATTGTTTAAGATAGCGTTAAAAGAAGCAGGATTTGATACAAATGTTGATGATTTATTAGAAGGAACTACATCGTTTGCATTAGGATATGAAGATGGAGTTGCACCATCTAAATTAATCTTTGATTTTGGAAAAAAAATAAAAGATAAATTATTAATTAAAGGTGGATTGCTAGAATCTGAAAGAGTTGATGTGTCAACTGTAGAAGCACTAGCTAAATTACCATCGAGAGATGAATTACTTGGACAAATTGCTTACGGATTGTTGTCGCCAGTTAGAATGTTGGCTGTTGCATTGACAAATGTTGCAGAACAAAAAGAAACTGGAGCGCCAGCAGAAGCAGCAGAGTAATTATTTTTAAATGTGAAATAATTTGTAAATTATAAAAATAATAATATAAATAAAAACAAGAAAAAAATAGGAGGAAATAAAATAATGGCATTTAATAAAGAACAATTTATAGAAGACTTAAAAGCTATGTCTGTATTAGAATTAAAAGAAGTAGTTGAAGCTATTGAAGAAACATTTGGAGTATCAGCTCAACCAGTAGCAGTTGCAGGAGGTGCAGCAGCAGGAGGTGCAGCAGCAGAAGAAAAATCTGAATTTGATGTAATCCTGGTATCTGCAGGAGCAGCTAAATTGGCAGTAATTAAAGAAGTAAGAGGAATTACTGGATTAGGACTTAAAGAAGCTAAAGAATTAGTTGAAGCTGGTGGAAAAGCAGTTAAAGAAGGAGTTTCCAAAGACGAAGCTGAAGCATTAAAAGCTCAATTAGAAGGTGCAGGGGCAACTGTAGAATTAAAATAGTAAAAAACGAATCAATAGTGAAGGCACTCTTAAAACATAGAGAGTGTCTTTTTCCACTATAAAACTTGGAAGAAAAGAATTTTTTCTTTTTTGTATTAATTTTTATAAAAAGTCAATTAAAGATTATTCATAATTATAGTAAAACACTTTAAATTAGAGATAGAATTAAAACATTTCTACACGTTTGTATACTTTAAAAATTTTGATTTTATAGCCTATTTTAAGGAAGTTCGAGCGTATAATAATTCATTTTAAGACTAAATATGAAAGTTTAAATTTTCAAATGAACAGTATTTTTAGTCTATTTTTTAGTCTTTTATACAGCATTGCCGTTTAAAAAATTGACAACTATTTTACTAAAATGTCTATGTCAGAAAAATTTTAAATGAATTTTTAGTATAATTTGAATATGAATAATCGTGTATTTTTTAGATTGCTTATTGGATAATTAAATTTTTGGTAATTGGATTATTGTTTGAGTAATTATGTAATAACAAATCGAAATTATGAGAACATTTTTTGATGAAAGTTTAATTTTTAAATTAAAGAAAGAATATGTTCTTTGTAGGGAGGAATTTTTTAAATGAACAAACTTATTGAAAGATATAGTTTCGGAAAAATAGTAGATAGAGGGGAAATGCCGCATTTCTTGGAATTTCAATTAAATTCATATGAAGATTTTTTGCAGACAAAAGTGCCACCTCAAAAACGTGAAAATAAAGGTTTTGAAGCAATCTTTAATGAAATTTTTCCAATCGAATCCAGTAATGGATTGTTGAAATTAGAATATTTATGGTATGAAATTCACGATAATGACGAACCTTTAAACGATGAATTGGAATGTAAAAAAAGAGGTAAAACATATTCTGGCCAATTAAAAGTTAGACTAAAATTAACTAACAAGAGAACAGGAGAAATTCAAGAAACATTAGTTCATTTCGGAGATATACCACTGATGACTGATAAAGCCACATTTATTATAAATGGTGCTGAAAGAGTCGTTATTTCTCAATTACACAGATCGCCAGGAATTACTTTTAACAAAGAATTGAATATTCAGACAGGGAAAGATGTGTTTATTGGGAAGATAATCCCTTATAAAGGAACATGGCTCGAATTTGAAACTGATAAAAATGACATCTTAAATGTAAAAATTGATAGAAGAAAGAAAGTTTTATTACCTGTATTTTTAAAAGCGGTGGATTTTTTCCAAAATAATACGGAAATTATGAATCACTTCTTTGAAGAGAAGGAAGTGGAGTTGTCAGAACTTTATTCAAAATATAGAGATACTGAGCTTGAAGAAGTTTTACGTTCAAGACTAGAGGGAAGTTTTGTAAGGGAAGATATTCTGAATGAGGAAACTGGGGAATTTGTGGCAGAGGCTGAGGAAATTATTGATATGCCTGTTATTCAGAAGATAATAGATGCTAAAGTTGAAAAATTAAATATCTGGGAAGTGAAGCCCGAAGATAGAATTATCGCAAATGCCTTAGTACATGACAGCACAAAAAATAATGATGAGGCTGTTATTGAAGTGTTTAGAAAATTGCGTCCAGGGGACTTGGTAACTGTGGATAGTGCCAGATCGCTTGTTAAGCAGATGTTCTTTAATCCACAAAGATATGATTTGGCAGATGTTGGAAGATACAAGGTTAACAAAAGATTGAAACTGGATGTGCCAGCAGATGTAATCGTATTGACAAAAGAAGATGTTCTACAGACTATTGAATATGTGAAAAATCTTGTAAGTGGAGAAGGATTTACAGATGATATTGACAACTTGTCAAATAGACGTGTAAGAGGAGTTGGAGAGCTGCTTTCCATCCAAATAAAAGGTGGAATGCTTAAAATGTCTAAAATGGTTAGAGAAAAAATGACAATTCAAGACATTACAACATTGACTCCACAAAGTTTATTGAATACAAAACCTTTAAATGCTTTAATTCTTGAGTTCTTTGGAAGTGGACAGTTATCACAATTTATGGATCAGTCTAATCCATTGTCAGAATTGACTCATAAGAGAAGAATTTCAGCGTTAGGGCCGGGAGGACTTTCAAGAGATAGAGCAGGATTTGAGGTTCGGGACGTTCATAATTCGCATTATGGAAGAATTTGTCCAATAGAAACTCCAGAAGGGCCAAATATCGGACTTATTGCCTCACTTTCAACTTATGGAAAAGTTAATAAATATGGATTTATTGAAACTCCGTTTGTAAAAATAAATGATGGAAAAGCTGATTTTAAAGATATTAGATATTTAGCGGCTGATGAGGAGGAAGGGCTGTTTATTGCACAGGCTGATACTCCTATTGATAAAGATGGAAATTTCTTGACAGATGAAGTAGTTTGTCGTTATGGAGATGAAATTGTGCATATTGATAAATCAAAAGTTGATATTTTGGACGTATCGCCTAAACAGCTAGTGTCTGTTTCAGCAGGATTAATTCCATTCCTGGAACACGATGATGCCAATCGTGCGTTAATGGGATCGAACATGCAGCGTCAAGCTGTACCTCTGTTAAAAACAGAAGCGCCTTATGTTGGGACTGGACTTGAAAGAAAAGTTGCCGTGGATTCGGGGGCAGTTATTACTTCAAAGGCGACTGGAACTGTAACTTTTGTAGATGCGAGAAAAATTATTGTAACAGATGATGAAGGAAAAGAATATTCTCACAGATTGTTAAATTTTGAAAAATCTAACCAGTCAATGTGCTTACATCAAAAACCAATCACTGATCTGGGAGATAAAGTTAAAAAAGGTGATATTATTGCAGATGGGCCATCTACTGCAGGTGGAGATCTGGCATTAGGTAAAAATATCCTATTGGCGTTTATGCCATGGGAAGGGTATAACTTTGAGGATGGAATCCTTATTTCTGAAAGACTTAGAAAAGACGATGTGTTCACGTCAATTCATATTGAGGAATTTGATATTGAGGCGAGAACTACAAAACTAGGTGATGAGGAAATTACAAGGGAAATTCCTAATGTTTCTGAGGAAGCCTTGAGAAACCTTGATGAAAATGGAATTATAAGAATAGGGGCTCATGTGACTCCTGATGATATTCTTGTTGGAAAAGTAACTCCTAAAGGAGAAACTGAACCACCAGCAGAAGAAAAATTATTACGTGCAATCTTTGGGGAAAAGGCAAAAGATGTAAGAGATACATCGCTTAGACTTCCGCATGGAGTAAAAGGTACTGTTGTGGATGTGCTTGAGTTATCTAAGGAAAATGGAGATGACTTGAAGGCTGGAGTAAACAAACTAATCAGAATTTACATTGCTGAAAAGAGAAAAATAATGGTTGGGGATAAAATGTCTGGACGTCATGGAAACAAAGGGGTAATTTCAAGAGTATTGCCAGTCGAAGATATGCCGCATTTAGAAAATGGAACACCAATTGATGTCTGCCTTAATCCACTTGGAGTGCCATCACGTATGAATATCGGACAGGTATTAGAAGTGCATTTGGGACTTGCAATTGGAGATATTGACAAATATATTGCAACACCAGTATTTGATGGAGCAAGTGAAGAAGATGTTAAAAATTACTTGGAAGAAGCTGGATATAGCAGAACTGGTAAAGTAAAACTGATTGACGGTAGAACTGGACAGCCATTTGACAACCCGGTAACAGTTGGACGTATGTATATGTTAAAACTTCACCACTTGGTAGAAGACAAAATGCATGCCAGAGCGATTGGGCCATATTCACTTGTTACTCAGCAGCCACTTGGAGGAAAAGCACAATTTGGTGGACAAAGACTTGGGGAAATGGAAGTTTGGGCATTGGAAGCTTACGGTGCGTCAAATATCCTTCAAGAAATGCTTACAGTTAAATCAGATGACATCAGTGGAAGAACAAAAACTTATGAAGCTATCGTAAAAGGACAGGCAATGCCAGAAGCAGACGCTCCAGAATCATTTAGAGTATTAATTAAGGAATTCCAGTCACTTGGACTAGATGTGGCTCTTTATGATAAAGATGGGGAACCAATTGAATTAGATAAGAATGTAGATGCTTAGTAGAAATTATTTTTGAGAATTGAAATTTTCTATAAATTTAATTCTTTGAAGAAATAAAATATGAAAAAGTTTTCCCACTTTCTTTAAAAAAGTGGAATTAAAGAATAGAGGAGGCTCTTAACGAATGAGTATAAGAGATTTTGACAGTATTCAAATAAAATTGGCATCACCAGAAAAAATATTAGAATGGTCGTATGGTGAAATAACAAAAGCCGAAACAATAAATTATAGAACTTTAAAACCTGAAATGGACGGATTATTCTGTGAGAGAATATTTGGGCCATCTAAGGATTATGAGTGTGCCTGCGGGAAGTACAAGAGAATGCGTTACAAAGGTATGGTGTGTGAAAAATGTGGTGTTGAAGTAACAACTTCAAAAGTTAGACGTGAAAGAATGGGACATATTAAACTTGCGACACCAATTGCACACATCTGGTATTCTAAAGGTACACCTAACAAAATGAGTCTCTTATTGGGAATCAGTACGAAGGAATTGGAGTCAGTTCTATATTTTTCAAGATATATTGTAACTGATCCAGGAGAAACTGGACTTCAAAAAGGTGAAATTTTAACTGAACGTGAATATAAACTATATGAAAATCAGTTTAAAAACGAATTTACAGCAAAAATGGGTGCTGAGGGAGTTTTAGCCTTGCTTGAGGAAATTGACTTGTTTGATTTGGAGAAAAAACTGCAAGGTGAAATGGATACAGAACATTCTACACAAAAAAGAAGAAAAGTTATAAAAAGATTAAAAGTAGTAAGAGATTTGATAGAAGCGGGGAATAGGCCAGAATGGATGATAATGACTGTGTTGCCTGTAATTCCTGCGGATTTACGTCCGATGGTTCAGTTAGATGGTGGAAGATTTGCCACTTCTGACTTGAATGATTTGTACAGAAGAGTAATCAACAGAAATATCAGACTTAAAAAATTAATGTCAATAAAAGCTCCTGAAATTGTAATAAAAAATGAAAAAAGAATGTTGCAGGAAGCAGTTGACGCATTAATTGACAATGGTAGACGTGGAAAACCTGTTGTTACTCAAAATAACAGGGAATTAAAATCACTTTCTGATATGTTAAAAGGGAAACAGGGACGTTTTAGACAAAATCTACTAGGAAAACGTGTGGACTATTCGGGAAGATCGGTTATCGTTGTTGGGCCAAGTCTGAAAATGAATCAATGTGGGCTTCCTAAAAAAATGGCACTTGAGCTGTATAAGCCATTTTTGATGAGAGAGCTTGTAAAAAGGGAATTAGCTTCAAATATTAAAGTTGCTAAGAAAATGGTTGAAGAGGAAGATGAAAACGTATGGGAATTGATTGAGGAAATTATTAAAAATCACCCTGTTCTTCTAAACCGTGCCCCAACATTGCATAGACTTTCAATTCAGGCATTTGAGCCAATATTGATAGAAGGAAAGGCAATAAGACTTCACCCGCTTGTATGTTCTGCATTTAATGCGGATTTTGACGGGGATCAAATGGCGGTACACTTGGTATTGTCACAGGAAGCACAAATGGAAGCAAAATTATTAATGCTTGCAACAAATAACATTATTGCACCATCAAGTGGTAGGCCGATAGCGGTTCCATCACAGGATATGGTAATGGGATGTTATTACATGACAAAGGAAAGAAAAGGTGTAAAGGGGGAAATGAAATCGTTCTCCAACAAGAATCAGTTAATTACAGCTTATCAAAATGGACAGGTTGCAGTTCATGCACTTGTAAAGGTAAGAATTGACGGGGAAGCAATAAAAACTACACCAGGACGTCTTATGTTTAACACAATGCTTCCAAAAGAAGTGAGAGATTATTCTAAAACATTTGGTAAAGGTGAATTAGGAAAATTAATCGCTGAACTGTACAAAAGATTTGGATTTGAAAAAACATCGGAATTATTGGATAAAATTAAGGAATTTGGATTCCATTATGGAACACTTGCTGGAATTACAGTTGGAATTGAGGATCTGGAAATTCCTGAAAGTAAAAAAACTATTCTGGAAAAAGCTGAAAATGAAGTGGCTGAAATTGAAGAGCAGTATAAATCTGGTGAAATCATCGATGCGGAAAGATATAGAAGAACAGTTGCCATATGGGATGAGGCTGTTTCAAAGGTAACTAAGGATATGATGGATAATTTGGATGAATTTAATCCAGTTTATATGATGGCAAATTCCGGAGCCAGAGGATCAATTGCACAAATGCGTCAACTTGGTGGAATGCGTGGACTTATGGCAGATACACAGGGACGTATTATCGAAATGCCAATTAAAGCTAACTTCAGGGAAGGGCTTAACATTCTTGAATTCTTTATGTCATCACATGGAGCAAGAAAAGGACTTGCCGATACAGCGTTAAGAACGGCGGATTCAGGATATTTGACAAGAAGACTTGTTGATATTTCGCACGAAGTTATTGTAAATCATGATGACTGTGGATGTGAACACGGAATTGTGGTATCAGATTTGATGGATGCCGGGGAAGTAATTGAAAAATTGAGTGAAAGAATTTATGGAAGAAACTTGGCAACAGACTTGATTCATGAAGGAAAAGTTATTGCTGAGAGAAATACTTTAATAACTGATGACTTGATTAAGAAAATTGAAGAACTGGATATCCGTGAAGTTGAAATAAGAACACCTTTGACTTGTAAATTGGAAAAAGGGGTTTGTAAAAAATGTTATGGATTAGATCTTTCTAACCACAAGGAAATTCTTAAAGGAGAAGCAGTTGGAGTTATTGCGGCACAATCAATTGGAGAGCCAGGTACACAGCTTACAATGCGTACTTTCCATACTGGAGGGGTAGCGACTGCAGCATCTGTTCAGTCAGATTACAAGGCTGATGTTTCTGGAAAAATTAAGCTTAGAAATATTTCCACACTTGTAAATGCTGAAGGAAAAGAAATTGTTGTTTCACAAAATGGACGTGTAATAATTGGAAAACATAGATATGAAGTTCCATCAGGTTCCATTTTGCACGTAAAAGATGGAGATTCAGTTAAGAAAGGGCAAGTTCTTGTAGAATTTGATCCATATCAAATACCGATTATTACGTCTGAAGAAGGAAAAGTGGAATTTAGGGATATTTACGTAAGGGAAAATATTGATGTAAAATATGGAGTTACTGAAAAAGTTGCGATAAAACCTGTTGAAAGTAACGATGTGAATCCTAGAATTATCATTTATACAAAAGACAACAGAAGAGTTGAATATGCAGTTCCATATGGTGCGTATTTAATGGTAAATGAAGGGGATATAGTCAAGAAGGGGCAAATTATTACAAAAATCCTTAAAACTGGGGAAGGAAATAAAGATATTACAGGAGGGCTTCCTCGTGTGCAAGAATTGTTTGAAGCAAGAAATCCTAAAGGAAAAGCTATTTTATCAGAAGTTGCAGGGCGTGTAGTTTTCTCAGACAAAAAGAAAAAAGGTATGAGATTAATCCTGATTGAAGATCCTGAAAACGGGGAATTAATTCAGGAATATACAGTTCCGGTGGGAGAACATCTAGTTGTAACTAACGAAATGTTAATTGAAAAAGGTGCTAAAATTACTGACGGGCCTGTTTCGCCACATGATATTCTAAAAATAAAAGGACTTGTGGAAGCACAGCAATTTATTCTTGAGTCAGTGCAACAAGTATATAGGGAACAAGGAGTTGCGGTTAATGACAAACATATTGAAATAATCGTAAAACAAATGTTCCAAAAGATCAAGATTAAGGAAGCTGGAGATTCACTATTCCTTGAAGATGAATTAATTGATAAGAAAATTGTAGAACGTGAAAATGAAATATTAATTTCAAAGGGAAAACGTCCAGCAACATATGAACCAGTAATTCAAGGTATCACAAAAGCTGCTGTAAATACAGAAAGTTTCATTTCAGCATCATCATTCCAGGAAACAACAAAAGTTCTTGCAAATGCTGCTGTTGAAGGGAAAACAGACAGACTTGAAGGACTGAAGGAAAATGTAATTATCGGTAAGAAAATACCAGGAGGAACTGGATTTAAAGACTATAAATATCTGGATGCAGTTTTAAAAAATGATGTTGTGGAAGAGGAAGCAATGGAAACTGAAGTTGGAGAGGACGGAGAAAAAGTCGAAGTTACAGAAACTTTGGAAACATTGAAGGAGAACCCAAATGAAGTTATAGAAAATGTTGAAGAAACAGTGGAACAGTAATCAAGTTGACTTAAACTTGACTAAAAAATATACTCAGATTAGATAAATGTCTGAGTTAGAATTAATTATTGGTATAAATATTGTGAATAGGGAGATTTATGAATATGAATTTCCCTTATTCATATAAAAAAATAAAAGGTGGTTTCTCAATGAAAGGAAAACTAATCATTGTTTCAGGGCCATCAGGCTCAGGAAAATCAACAGTCACAAACTTAGTAAAAGATAGACTAAATATCCCATTATCAATATCAGCTACAACTCGACAACCAAGAGTCGGAGAAATCGACGGAAAAGACTACTTTTTTTTAACTAGGGAAATATTTGAACAAAAAATAAAAAACGATGAATTTTATGAATATGCAAATGTTCATGGGAATTATTATGGGACATTGAAAGAAGTAGTAGAAAGCAACTTGAATAAAGGGTTAAATGTAATTCTGGAAATTGATGTTCAAGGAGCATTAATTGCAAAGAAAAAGAAAAAGGACGCTATTTTAGTGTTTTTCCGTACAAAAGATATGGAAACATTGGAAAATAGGCTTCGTAATAGAAAAACTGACAGTGAGGAAGTTATTCAGCTACGTTTAAAAAATGCGGCAAAAGAGCTGGAATATGAACCAGAATATGATTACACCATAATAAATAACGATATTGAGCAGTCTTGTAAAGAGTTAATAAATATTATTAATTCCTAAATCCCTTTAAAATCTAATTGACAAAATCAAAAAAACTTAGAGCTTAGTTAGAATAGTTATAACTCTTAAGATTGGTTTTAAAGCGATTTTACTATATAAGAGGAGAATTATAAAAATGAAAAAAGAAAAAATAACAATAGATGAACTATTGACTAAAATACCTAATAAATATGAACTTGCGATTGTTTCAGGAAAAATTGCAAAAAAGGAATTTGCTAAAGGAAAACAGAAATCAGAAATAATGGATGAAGTTTTTAAGGATATAATGGACGATGAAGTAGAAGTTCTTCGTGAAATTAACGAAGAAAATGAAGAAATTTAAAAAAATTTATTTAAAAAGTATTGACTATTTAGAAAAACAAATTATACTAATAGTGTAAATATTTTTTATGGAGCTGTTTTTTGATGGAGGAATAAAAAATAATGATATATGATGAGAAAGAGATACAAAAATTAATTGATAATTTGGATATTGTCCAAGTGATTGGAGAATATGTAAATTTAAAAAAGGCAGGTTCAAATTATAAAGGGTTATCTCCTTTTAAGGATGAAAAGACTCCATCATTCACAGTTAGCCCAGTAAAAAATATTTTTAAGGACTTTAGTACACAGATTGGTGGAAATGTAATTTCATTTTATATGAGAATCAATGACATCAGCTTTGTACAGGCGGTGGAAGAATTATCCCAAAAATATAATATTCCACTCAAAAAAAAAAGGGAATATCGGACAATTAATCAGGAAATTAACAGAAGAAAAGCTGTAAATAAAGAATATTTCGATATAATGAATGAAGCATTGGTGTTTTTTAAGGAAAATATTGAAAAATACGATGAAGCAATGGAATATATGAAAGAGCGGGATTTTTCCGTTGAAGATATGAAAAAGTTTGGAATTGGATTTGCTTCAAGTAATCGTGATGATTTATTTCAATATTTACTAAAAAAGGAATTTTCTGAAACAAAGATAATAGAGCTTGGACTTGCCAAAAGAAATGAAAATGGTGAAATTTATGATAATTTTAGAAACAGGGTAATTTTTCCTATTTATAATACTGATTCTCAAATTGTAGGATTTGGTGGGCGTATAATTGAAAAAAATAGCAATTTACCCAAATATTTAAATTCACCAGACTCGCCTATTTTTAGAAAGGGAAATGAACTTTTTGGAATAAAGTATCAAGGGGAAAATATTAGAAAAAAAGGCTTTGCAATGTTAATGGAAGGTTATCTGGACGTATTGACGGCACAGAAGAATGGCTTTGAAAATGCGGTGGCAAGTCTTGGAACGGCATTTACTGAGGAGCAGGCACAGCTTTTGAAAAAATATACGGATAAAATCCTGATTTCATATGATAACGATGAAGCTGGTAAAAATGCGATAATAAAGGCAAGTTATATTTTGAAAAAATATGATTTTGATGTAAAATGCCTTGTTATGAACGGTTCTGAAAAGGATCCAGACGAGTTTTTGAGAAAAAATGGAAAAAAGGCGTTTGTGGAAGTTGTGAAAAAATCAGAAGAAGTGTTTGATTTTTTAACTGGAGAGGCTTCAAAGGATTTGGATCTGGAAGATATAAGTGGTGAGAGAAAATTTATCGAAAGGTTAAAGCCATTTTTTTCCAATGTTACAAACAATCTTACTAAGAATCTCTATTTACAAAAATTGGCAACCAATTTTAATATTAACGAATTTATTGTAAAAGAAGAGCTGAAGGATTTATCAAAAAAAGCTCCAAGACAAAAAAAAAGAGTAAATTATGAAAATCGGAAAGTTCAATATAAAAAGGAGAAAAAAGACTTAAATATTGAGCTGGAAGAACAGACACTCACTTATATCCTGGAATTTTACAATTCTGAAAGAGAAAAGTGTGAGGAGTTATTAAATAAGAAGTTTAGTTATCCAACGTTTAATGAACTGATAGAAAAATTAACAGTGGTAAATTTTGATATAATGCAACTTGATAAAATAGATGTTTCTGAAGAAAGCAGGGAAATTATTACAAAGCTGAAGTTACGAGGGGATAACAATATAAAGGATGAGGAAATTTATTTCAGGGCGATTTATTTTGGATGGTTTAAACGGGAAATAGATGAGGAACGTGAAAAAACAGAAGAAAAGAATGATAAAATTAAGAAAATTGAGTTAAAAAAATTGTTATCAAAACTAAAGAATATTAATAAAATTGACGAAATAAAAAAAATATATAATGAATTTATATTGATAAGGAGATCCGATTATGTCTGATAAAAAACAAAATTTAAAAAATAGTCTCGCAAATTTTATAAAACAGGCACGTGAGCAAAAAGTTGTAAGTTACGAAGAAATAAATTCTGTTTTATCTATTGGATTTTCAACTGAGAAAATTGATCAGTTAATAAAAAAATTGACTGATGACGGTGTTCAAATTGTAAATACGAAAAAAGAAAAAGAGAGCTTGTTGAAAGTTCCTGATTCTCTAGCGGACATTGAAAAAATGGAAATATCAGATTTTGAAGATTCTCATGACGAATTTGTGGAGAATGAAATCGACGATTCGGAAGTGGATAAATTATTACAGACAGATCTATTGAAAATGGCGGAAAGTATGGATGTGGATGAACCAATAAAAATGTACCTGCGTGAAATTGGACAAATTCCATTACTTAGCTATGAAGAGGAAATTGACTATGCTCAAAGGGTTTTAAACGGTGAAGAAGAAGCAAAACAAAAATTAATTGAATCGAATTTAAGGCTCGTTGTAAGTATCGCAAAAAAACATACAAATCGTGGCTTGAAAATGCTGGATTTAATTCAGGAAGGTAATATGGGGCTTATGAAGGCTGTGGAAAAATTTGAATATGAAAAAGGTTTCAAGTTTTCAACTTATGCAACTTGGTGGATTAGACAGGCGATAACACGTGCAATTGCAGATCAGGGAAGAACGATAAGGATACCTGTTCATATGATTGAAACAATTAACAAAATCAAAAAAGAAAGTCGAATTATTTTACAGGAAACTGGAAAAGAGCCGACAGCGGAAGAATTAGCCGAAAAGCTGGAATTGCCAGTGGAAAAGGTAAAAAGTATTCTGGAAATGAATCAGGATCCAATTTCGCTTGAAACGCCAGTTGGAAGTGAAGAAGACAGTGAATTGGGAGATTTTGTGGAAGATGACAAATTTGCAAATCCTTATGATGCGACAACGAGAGTTCTGTTAAAGGAACAGCTTGATGAAGTTCTAAAAACATTGAATGAGCGTGAAGAAATGGTACTCAGATATAGATATGGGCTAGATGACGGTTCCCAAAAAACATTGGAGGAAGTTGGAAAAATATTCAATGTTACAAGGGAGCGTATCAGACAGATTGAGGTAAAAGCGTTAAGAAAATTAAGACATCCGAGCAGAAGAAAAAAATTGGAAGATTACAGGAGCTAAAGGTATTATTTAGCTCCTTTTAGATATTAAGACTAAGGGGAGAGAAAGAAAAATGTTAAAAAATATTTTTGAAGATATTAGAAAAAAAGGAAGTTTCAGTTTTGAAAAAATTATAGAAAATCATACGATGAATGATGATGAATTTTTTGAGTTTTTAAAATTTGTTCATTTGGAAAATATTCCAGAAGTTAGGACTTCAACTGACGGAAGTGATTTTATAGTTCTGGAGGATGAAAATATATTTATTGAAGAAAAAGATACAATAAAATTATATTTGGAAAATATAAAGGAAAAATATGAGGAACTTGAGAAAAAAAGTGAAAATGAGAAAGAAAAGGAAGAATTAATTGATAAATACTTAAAAATTGCAGTAAAAGAAAGCCTGCTTTATTCAAAATATGGATTTTCGTTTTTGGATACAGTTCAGGAAGCTACACTTGGAATTATGTCGGGCTTGAAATATTACAATGAAATTATGAAAATTACAAAGGAGCCTGAATTTTTTGTAAAAAATTTTGCTGTAAAGTATATTTTAGAATTTCAGAAGGAACTGCTAAAAGATATTAAATCATCTGAATTATCGTATATTTTATATTTGAAAGTAAAAGTTGATAAGAGTATGGGATTTTCAATGGACGAAATAAGTAAACAGATGAATGTTTCAATGGAATATATTGAACAGCTTGAAAAACTGTTTGACGAGGTGGAGCCTGAAGAGCTGATTGGAAATTCGCAGATATTGGAAAAGGCTGATAAGATTACGCAAATGTACATTTTAGAAAATATTCCAAAAAAATTGAATTATCTGGATGAGCAGATTTTGGTTATGACTTATGGACTGGATGACAAAGTTTATACGGAAAAGGAAATAGCAAAATCTTTAAATATTGCAAGCCACAACGTAAATATCTTAAAGGAAAAGGCACTTAATAAACTGTCAATTGACTTGATGAGAAATGATTTTGTGGAAAATAGTGAAGGTGTAGACTATACAATAAATTAATTAATTTATGAAAGGAAAAATTATGAAACTTTGGGAAATAATGGGAGAATTACAGACGATTTTTAGTCCAAAAATTGCAGAAAACTGGGATAATGTGGGGCTTTTGATAGGAGATAACATGAAGGAAGTGAATAAGGTATTGTTTTGTCTGGATGTTACGCAAAAAGTTGTGCAAAAGGCAATAGATAAAAATGTTGACTTAATAATTTCACATCATCCGTTAATTTTTTCAGGGTTGAAACAAATTACAAATGAAACTGTCCATGGAAGAAAAATTTTAAAATTAATCGAAAACAAAATAGCAGTTTATTCGATTCATACAAATTCGGATTTTGCAATTAATGGATTAAATGACTTTATAATGGATAAATTGAATCTGGATGGAGAAAAAATAATTTTTAATGAACGTGAATTTGATGATTATAACCCAATAAAAAATAAAATGGAATGTGTGCATAGCGGATTTGCCAGAATAAAAATATTGAATGAAGAAATGAAACTCGAAGATTTGCTTGAAAGAATAAAGGAATCGCTCGGAATAAGCTATGTAAGGTATGTTGGGAATAAAGATGCATATGTACGAAAAATTGGACTTATTACAGGTGGTGGAAGTTCGTTTATGTATGATATTGCTGATAAAATTGACGTGTTTTTGACAGGGGATTTGAGATACCATGAGGCTTTGGACGCTTTGGAAGATGGACGGATTCTCGTTGATGTGGGACACTTTGAAAGCGAATATTTGTTTGTTGATATGATGGAACAGGAAATGTCAAAATTTTTTGATGGGGAAATGATTCGGCATTTTGAAGATGAAGTATTTAAATTAGGATAAAATTATTTTAAAAATAATAGAATAAAAATTAAAAATATAAATAAAAACACTAAAAAAATTTTGAATATCCAGTACAAAGTGTTATAATACCTTTATAATTTCAAAAATTTGATAATCAAATGATTTATTATAATTTTTGGAAAGATTAAGAGAAAAGGAAGGTATTTTTATGGCAACTACTTACTCAAACTGGTATCACAAGTTTAAAGCCTTTGGACCTGGTATTCTTATGGCGTCGGCAGCTATTGGAGGTTCCCATATTGTGGCATCTACGCAAGCGGGTGCATTATATGGGTGGCAATTGGCAATTATTGTTATTTTAGTTAATATTTTTAAATATCCATTTTTCCGTTTCGGGACACAATATACATTGGAACGTAAACATTCATTAATTGAAGGATATGAAGAAAAAGGGAAAATCTATCTTTGGGTATTCTTTATTATGAATATATTTTCTGCAGTTATTAACGTAGCGGCAATTGGTATTCTGACAGCGGCAATTTTGGCAAATATCTTAAAATTGACATTTTTAAGCAGTCTTACTCCAGCGGCAATGGCCTCAATGATTAATCTGCTTACTACAATTGTTCTTGTAGGTTCACTTGCGATGCTGGTATTTGGAGGTTATAAACTGTTGGACAGTTCTTCAAAATTTATCGTTATTTCATTGACAGTTGCAACAATTGTCGCAGTTGTTATTGCATTATTTAAACAACATCCTATGGCATCTGATTTTGTTGTCCAATCTCCTTGGAAACTGACAGCGCTGCCGTTTATAGTATCACTAATGGGATGGATGCCTGCACCAATTGAAATTTCCGCAATTAATTCGATGTGGACAGTTAAAAAGCGTCAGGAAATGAAAGTACCACGTAAAATTGCAATGCTTGACTTTAACGTAGGTTATTTTGTTACGACAATATTAGCCTTTGTATTCTTGGCGCTCGGGGCATTGATTCAATATGGGACAGGTACAGCAATTAAAGGAGCAAGTGCAGCTTACATCGCCCAGTTCATTCAAATGTACTCAAGCGTTATCGGAAGCTGGTCAGGACTTCTTATTGCATTTATAGCATTTATGTGTATCTTTGGTACGACAATCACAGTTGTAGACGGTTATTCACGTGCCAATGCAGAATGCCTCAGATTAATTATGAAACAGGAGGAAGTTAAAACATCACATTTTAATATATGGATGACATTAACAGTGGCTGTGGCGATGATTATAGTATTCTTTTTTACTGGAAACGTAGCAAAAATGATGAATTTTGCAATGATATTCTCATTTGTTTCAGCTCCTGTATACTCATATCTTAACTTCTCACTTGTTAAGGATAACAACAGATTACCTGTCTGGCTGTGGTTCTTATCAGTGGCAGGAATTGTATATTTAACAGGATTTACGATATTTTTCCTTGTTTATTTGTCTGGAATTTTGAAATAATATTGTTAGTTTATAGAGGAAACCATTCTATAATATGATTTATTAATTATATTATTAGAGGGAGTTTCCTCTTTTTTGTATTTTGAAATTTGATTATAAACTATTTGTTTAAATTATCAACGTAAGTTTGTAAAGTCTTTTGAAGAAGTTTTATTTTCTTTTTACAATCTTCAGTGCTCTCGAATTCTAAATATCCTACTGTCATATATTGTCCTGCTCTAAAATATTTTTTTTGAAAATCTGATACCATGTTTTCTAATTTAGTGAAAATTTCCTTACGTTTTTCAGAAGCATTTTTTACTTTCTTTTCAAAGTCTTCTTTTGAAAGTTCTTTATTATTTATATTTCTTTTAGGAACTGAATATTTTATCGCAATTATATTTTTCTGATTATATTGTTCTATCTGTAAATAAATGTCTTCACCAGAAGTTTCCGTCAACTTATTAATTTCATTTTCACTTAATGGAAACCACCACATTCCCATAAATCCTCCTGACGAGTTATTCACATAACTCCAACTACAGTCATTTTCTCTTCCAGAAGCATGTTTTAGATAATCTTTTTCTCTTTTTAATTCTTTAAAAAATCCAATATAACAATTTGAATTCCAATCTTCTAAATTCTTTTTTTTATATGAATTTACATCTGTTTCTATGTTACTCAAATAATTACAATAATTTTCAAATATAGGATTATTAATGCTATCTGTGTATTTTCCTAATAATTCTAAAATTTTTTCTCTTTTAAATATTACATTTACACCATTTTTCCCTAATCTTTCCATGTTATCTTCATCGTATATTTTATAATATACTGTTTTTATTTGAGCTTTACTTTCATTTTCTTTTTCATTTTTTTTAGATATTAATTTTGTATATTTTTCAATCTGATTACTATGTAAACTTGTTCCCACTTTATCTTCTATTATTACATATATATCTACTACAGGATTTTTCTCATTTTCCTTAGTTATAAATTCTGTTTTGTTCTGAATTTCCAATAATACATCTATTTTCTGATATTGTCTTTTTATATTTACTTTTCTATCTCCAAGTTTTTCATCTGACATTTTTTCAATAAAGTCAGTTGCAAGCTCTTTTAATTTTTTCTCATCTTCTGATAAATTATTATCATCAAAATTTACCCAGTTGCATAACCAACATATAAAAGCATCCTGTGACAGCTCTGATGTTGCAAAATTAAAAATATTGTTTCTTTCCATTCTAAATCCCTTCTTTCTATAATATTAATTAATTTATTTAACTGAATCTTCCACAATGTAAGCAATGATATTTATGAAATTTTCATTTTCTGGATATATTTGCAGTGCCCAAAGAAATGCCCGCTCATTAAGAATATTAGTCATTATTTTAGCAATATCTTTTATCTGAGTCAATTCGATATTTTTTCCTGCTGTTATATTCAAAAATATTTTATAGGTTTTATTTTTATCAAAAGTTTCCAGCTTTAGTTTTAGATTTTGTAGGAAATCATCAAAAGTTTCTAAATTTCCTTTTTCAAAAATTACGAAAGATTTTGAGGTTTTTTGAAATACAGTTTTTAAGTCAGCTAAATCAAGAGTAACCATTCCTTTTACTGTTAAAGTTTTTGTTATTCCGTTGATTCCATTTTTTAAATCTTCGGTAGATTTGCATTTTATGATAAAGTTTGTTTTTGAATCAAATAGGTCAGTATAGCCATTTCCAATATCATAAATGCCAGTAAAAATGTCGTTTTTTTCAGTGTTTCTGATTATTTCTAAGGCAAAATTTTTATCATTTTCGAAATATGTATTTAAAATTATCAAAATTACATCTGTATCTTGAAAATTTATTTTTAAATCTTTGTAGTCATTTTTAATTGTAATAATGCTTATATTTTCATGTGTAATTATTTCTTTCTCAATAGTGCTTAGAGCTGTTTCTCCTAAACTTATAATTTTTATTTTTGATATTTTTTCCATAAATTTTCTCCTTTTTATAGAAATTTATTTTAAAATTTTGTATTCAATAACATAATCTCCCTGACTTCGTAGCCACATTTCCGCTCCAAAACTTCCATAAACTTCGATTTTTAGAGTATAAACTGTAGTTTCCCGATTATTTTCTTTAACTATTTTTTCATCCAATATTTCTGCAGTTGGAAATTTATCAAGCACATACTCGATATAGCCTCTGTATTTAAATTCTATTCTTGTAAAAGGCCCTGAGTGCATAAAATGTATATATTTTCTAAATTCACCATCTTTAAATTTTTTAGAATAATTCAAAATCTTAAATTTCTTGCCAGTATTTTCAATTTTAGTAATTCGATCAATCCTTAAAATTGCAGGGTACTCTTCTTTGTTCTCGATGTATGCAATTAAATAAAAATAATATTCTGAAAACATTATGGACAAAGGCTTTATATTGTAATTTTTACCTTGTTTATCTTTTGTAGTGTAATTTACATGTATTAATTCCTGTTTTTTTATATGCTGTGCTAAATTCCAGATAACTGTGAGCAGATTTTGTCCGTGCTGCAAAGGGATATAGTTGGATTTTTCGCTATTGATAAGACCTTTTATTGTTTCTCTGTCATTTCCTGATGAGTGATTAATTAACTTATTTATTAATGTTTGAGTTTCATTTTTGTTAAATGCCCTGCTTTCAAGTATAATTTTACTTATTGCTAAAAGCTCTTCATTGGTAAAAGAATTTTCACTATTTTCTTCAAGATAATACCCTTTTTTAGATTTGGAATACTTTATTTCTGCTCCATTTTCTTCCAAAAAATAGGTTCTCAAAGTTTCTATATCTCTTTGAACTGTTTTTATATCAACGTTAAATTCGTTAGCTAAATCAGTTCCATTTAGTATTTCCTTCTGATACAACCTTTTTATTATTTTTAGTATTCTAATTGACTTTTCTTCAGAATTTTGATTTTTTCCCGCCATAATCAAGCCTTTCGTACATTTTTTTATTCTATGCTTTAATTATAACTTTATTTCTTATTTTGTCAAATAATCAAAATTTTCTTTTCTAATCTTTTACCAAAACCAAATACCACCTTTTTTCCTTTCATCTTTAATATATTTATTGTATTCATCTTTTATATTTGAACTACCTCTCGCTTCATTAAATTTTTCTATTTTTTCTGTTATTTCATCCAATATTTTCTTTATTTTGCTCAACGAAGCATCTTTATCTACTTTTAAATAAAATAATGGAACTTCTTTCTCTTTTAAGTCAACTTCTTCCAAATAAATTTTTTGAAAATCTGGAAATATATTTTTTAATTCACATTGAACTGATTCAAACATATCTTCTTGTAATTCATCAAGATGAAACCAATTTAACACAAACAGTATATCAAATTCTCTATTTTTATTTTTTTTATATATACATTCTATAAAAAATTCATCTTTTATCCACTTTATATAGTAATCATTTCTATATACATCATAATTTTTTCTTTTTTTATCAAAATACCACTCCAAAATACTGTATAGTGCTGAAACATTAAAAGAGTCATAATCTTCTTCACTTACTTCTCGCATGAGCTGGTTATAATAACTATCAAAAATACTGTCATCAATGTCTTTTTTAAAAGTTTTAAAAAATTCTAAAAGTTTTTCTTCGTCATACATAATAATTTTTTCTCCTATTTCTTCTTTTTCATATCTAGAAATTTTATCAGGAGTAATGTATACGATTTTTATTTTATCTGTCTCATTATTTCCTAAATTTTCATATATTTTAAGTAATTGAACTAGTTCTTGATTATATTCAAAAAAATATGGTGAAAATTCGTCGTAGTCAAAACATTTGAAAAAAATATATTTTCTATTGCTCTTTTTCTTTTTATTCACAATAAATAAAAGTGTATATTCATTTAGAATTCTATTAATAAAATCCTCATAGTCCTTCCCAATATAAAAATTAGAATAACATATTTCAATATCTTTCGTATTCAGTTTCTGTCCTAAAATTTCCTCAACGAATTTTTTTGCCATATTTTTTAAAGCTTTTTTATTACTATTATTTGTAGTATCGACTTTTAACCATTTTAACATCCAATACAAAAAAATATCATTATCAAATTTCATATTGTAAAAAGCATCATTTTCAGTTAATTTTAAATTACTCATAATAATTATCTCCTTTACCTTCATAATATTTTTACATTATACTTTTTATAAAGGACATATTTTGTCTGTCTAAAAAAAAATTGTGTAATTCTCTAAATTTTAGAGTTTTACACAAATTTAAATTATTATTTTTATTTATTATTTCTTCGCAGTAATTACATAAATCGGATTTTCTGCCATCATCATGTTAAAATCCTTAACCTTTCTATTTTTACTCACGATTAACTGACAAATATCCACATCTTTAAAATCATATTTTTTGAGTTCCTCAACAGCCGTAGATATATTTTCCAGCACAATAAAATTTAGTACCAGAATTCCATTTTCCACAAGATTGTCATAAGAATATTTTATAATTTCAACCAGATTTCCTGCTGAACCTCCAATAAAAATTTTATTAAACTTTGTATTTAATTCTTTTAGTCCATCTGGAGCCATTCCTTTAATTACAGTAACATTTTTCAAATCAAATTTTTCTATATTCTTATGAATTAGCTCAACTGCCTCATCATTTCTCTCAATTACAAAAACTTTTCCGTTTCGTGCAAATCTTGCCATTTCTATGCTCACAGAACCAGTTCCGCCACCGATGTCAAGGCACACGTCATCCTCCTCCAGCTCCATTTTTCCAATGCTTACAAAACGGATTTCCTCTTTTGTCATCGGAACTTTTCCCCTTAAAAATTCCTCATCTTTTATATGATACATTTTTACTCCTTTTTTTAAGTATAGTTTAAAAAGAAAGCCAAGAATAAATCCTAACTTTCTATTTTTATTATTTTATTTTTGAATTAATTTTTTAATGCCTGAATTGGAGGAGCCACTTTTCCACCACGATTAATTAACACAGAACAATCTAAATTATTTATGTTTATAATATCTGCTTCTCCGAGAAGGCCTCCAAATACTACTCTATCTCCCGCTTTCTTTCCAGGAACGGGGATTATTCTGACTGCGGTAGTTTTGCTGTTTACCATTCCAATTGCCATTTCATCGGCTATTATTCCAGAAATTACGGCTTCTGAGGTATCACCTGGAATAGCTATCATATCAAGTCCAACAGAACATACGCAAGTCATTGCCTCCAGTTTTTCAAGTGTTAAATATCCTTTGCTTGTCGCTTCTATCATTCCCTGATCTTCGCTTACTGGGATAAATGCTCCTGTTAAGCCTCCAACACGAGTTGCAGCCATTGCTCCGCCTTTTTTCACAGCATCATTTAAAATTGCAAGTGCAAGTGTTGTTCCGTAAGCTCCAACTGCTTCTAGTCCAAATTCTTCAAGTACATTTCCGACACTGTCGCCTACCGCTGGAGTTGGTGCAAGTGATAAGTCAATTATTCCAAATTCAACGCCAAGTCTTTCGGCAACTTCTTTTCCGATTAATTCACCCATTCTTGTGATTTTGAAACTTACTTTTTTAATTGCTTCTGTTATTTCATCAATTTTTGCAGTTTTTGAAATGTTAGCAAGCGTGTGTCTTACAACTCCTGGCCCGCTGATTCCCACATTTAGCACAACATCTGGATTTTCTACACCATGAAATGCACCCGCCATAAATGGATTATCTGGAACAGCATTTGTAAATACGACAAATTTTGCGGCTGCCAGTCCGTCTGCCTCTTTGGAAAGTTCAGCTAACTCTTTTACAGTTTTTCCCATCATTTTTACAGCATCCAAGTTAATTCCTGACTTTGTAGAGCCTACATTTACAGAAGAGCAAACCCTGTCTGTTTCAGAGAGTGCCTTTGGAATGCTGTTTATCAGCTTAACATCACTTTTTGTAAACCCTTTGTCCACGAGAGCCGAAAATCCTCCAATAAAGTCAATTCCTATTGTTTTTGCTGCTTTATCCAATGCCTTTGCGAAAATTGTGTAATCTTCGGCATTTGTCGCATTCCCGATTATTGAAATTGGAGTGACTGAAACTCTTTTGTTAATAATTGGCATATTATATTTGCTTGCCACCTCATCGGCAATTCTTACCAGATCTTTTCCATTTTCTGTAATTTTGTTATAAATATTTTCCGCTGTTTTTATGGCATCTGTATCAATGCAGTCAAGCAGGCTTATTCCCATTGTGACAGTTCTCACATCAAGATGTTGCATTTCTACCATATCTATTGTTTCCAGTATCTCATCAGGTAATAAATTCATTTTTCCCTCCTAAAATTCTTAAATAATTGCTTTTGAAAAATTCTGAAAAAATTATATTCTGTGCATTGCCTTGAAAATATTTTCATGCTGTAAGTAAACTCTTACTCCAATTTTTTCCTCAACATCCTTAAATTTTTCCTGTAATGCTTTCATATCTGTATTTTTAGGAGCTTCCACAAGCATAATCATCGCAAAAATATTATTTTCAAATACCTTTTGTGTTATGTCGATAATATTCAAGCTAAGTTCACTTAATTTTGTCGATACATTTGCGACAATTCCTGTTTTGTCGGCTCCAATAACCGTAATAACAATTCTATCGTTCATTCCGATACCTCCTAGCAGATTTATTACTCTTAATATGTTAAATTATCGCATAAATTTAGGCATTTAGCAAGCAGGAAATTTTACTTTGCCTTTAAAATTATAAAAAAACTTATTTGTTGATATTTATTGTTTAAAGTGATATAATTTGAAAAACTTGGATTTACATAAAATCATGCGAGGAGGAAAATAAAAAATGAATTTTTGGAACTTTTTAAAAAGAGCTTTAATTTTTACATTAAAAGAAATATATTCATTTTTTCTAAAACTTTCGTTATTTATATTTATAATTTTTATTATTGGAATTTCTGCAATTGCAATTTTTAGTTCCAAAGATAAGAACGAAAGAATGAAAAAAAGCTATGAATACATACTTTTTAATGTTTCTGATGTTACAGAAGATAAAATTGTCGGTTCAAACTTTCTGTCAGATGAAAAATTGTCATATATGGATATTTTAAATAGCCTGGATGATATAAAGAATAATAAACAGGTAAAGGGAGTTATTATTGCCTTGGACACAATAAATCTATCATCTGCAAAAGTAGAGGAATTATCTAAAAAATTTGAAGAATTAAAGGCAAATAATAAAAAAATATATGCTTTTGGAGCTTATATTACGAATGCCAATTATAAATTAGCTTCTATTGCAAATGAAGTGGTTATGGTGCCTTCCACATCGGCGAACCTTGATTTGACGGGATACCATTATTCAGATATTTATTATAAGGGACTATTTGATAAACTTGGGGTAAATATGGAAGTTGTCCGTATTGGAAATTACAAGTCTTATGGGGAAAATTATACTGGAAATGAAATGACGCCTGAATTGCGTTCCGAATTGACTAGAATCTTGGAAAATAGATATGGGAAATTTGTGACTGATATTTCCAAGAATCGTAAAATTGATAAAAATGTTTTAAATAATGATATTGTAAATGGAAATGATGTGAACTTGACACCATTTGCTGCACGTGATAAAAATTTTGTTGATAAACTTGAGCATTTTTCTGATTTTACAAAACGTCTGAATATAAGGGAAGACAATGTTGCGGATATTTATGACTATTATGAAAAAAGAGTAAGAGATGAAAAAGTAGGAAATTCAAGAAATGGAACAATAGCTGTAATTTATGCCGAAGGTTCAATTTTATATGATCCAACTGATGTTACAGAAGGCGTAATAACCCCGGATAACATACTTCAAAAAGTACAAAAAGCTATGCAGACTAAAAATTTAAGAGGAATTGTGTTGCGTGTAAATTCAGGTGGAGGTTCAGCACTTGCCTCTGAAATAATTTATCAGGAACTGACAAAACTGAATATTCCAATCTATGTATCAATGTCTGATACAACCGCCTCTGGAGGTTATTACATCTCAATGGCAGGAAACAAGGTTTTTGCCAACAATGCCACAATTACAGGTTCAATTGGTGTAGTTTCAATGGTTCCAAAACTTTATAATGCACAGGATAAATTTGGAGTTCATTCAAATTCAGTATCAAAAGGTAAATATTCTGACATTTATGACAGTTTTACGCCACTATCTGAAGAATCCCGTGCCAAAATCATTCAATCAATGCAGGAAACATATAAGGAATTCAAATCCCGTGTTTCCAAAAATCGTAAAATGGATGAAAATACTCTTGAAGGCTATGCACAAGGAAAAATCTGGCTAGGGGATGAAGCCAAAAACATAAATCTGGTTGATGGAATCGCAAGTCTTGATGAAGTTATAAAAATAATGGCAAAAGACTTGAATTTACGTAATAATTATGCTGTGGAAAATATTTATCTGGAGGAGGATTTTTCTCAAAAATTAAAATCACTTACAAAAATGGTTACAGAAAAATTCAGTCTGTCTACACAGCTGCAAAAAAATATTCCACAAGCCAAAAAAGCATTTAACGAATACGACTTTGCGGTACAAAATCAAAATAAACCACTATATTATTTAACATATAAATTAAATTTGTATTAAAAATAAACGGAGTAAAAGTGAAAATTGTTTGTATGACGGGACAATTTTTATTAAAAAGCTCCGTTTTTCACTTATTTATTTTTGATAAATTTCATAAAATATAGTATAATAAAAACAAGAATTTATAATAATTTAATTTTCACAAAATATGGAACAGTAAAATTACTTTAAAATCAGAGTTTTGCCTAATTTGAAGTAATCTGATTTTAAAAGTTTGAGTATAATTTGAAACAAGGAGGAAAAATGATTTATTTGGATAATTCAGCCAGCACAAAGCCACGTAAGGAAGTTATAGATGTGTTAGTTCAGACGTTGGAGGAAAATTATGCAAATCCTGATGCAATTCACGATTTTTCCCATAAAATTCTATTAAAGATAAAAAATGCCAAAAAGACGGTAGCTGATTATTTAAAAGTGGAAGCTGACAGAATTTACTTTACAGCAGGCGGCGGAGATGGTAACAACCTTGTATTGCAGGGAATTATTAATGCAAATTCACGTACAAAAAAACATCTAGTTACAACAAAAATTGAACACCCGTCAGTTTATGAGGTGTTTAGACATTATGAAAATATAGGCTTTGAAGTGGATTATCTGAATGTGGATAAGGATGGATTCGTAAATCTTGAGGAACTTGAAAATGCGATTAGGGAAGATACAGCAATAGTTTCGATTGGGGCAGTAAATAGTGAAACTGGAGCGATTCAGGACTTGAAGAAAATTTCTGGGATTATTCATAGAAAAAGTAAGGATACATATTTTCATACTGATTTTGTGCAGGGATTAGGATGTACAAACATAAAATTTGACAAAATTCCTGTGGATGCAATAACGGTAAGCGGGCATAAAATTTATGCGCCAAAAGGAATTGGAGCAGTTTATATAAATAAACGTGTAAAAATAACAGATGTAATTTTTGGCTCAAATGCTGAAAATGGTATTGTGAAAAGAACAATGCCTACGGAACTGATTCTGGCGTTTGCAAAGGCTGTGGAAATTTTGACAAAGGAAGAAAAAAAGGAAATGGAGTATTCGCAAAAATTAAAGGAAATGCTTGCAGATAAAATTTCTGAAAAAATTACAAATATAAAATTTAATTCCTTGCTTAGTCCCCAAAAATCAAGTCCAAAAGTATTGAATGTATCGTTTAACGGTACAAAAGGCGAGGTGTTGACACATTTTTTAGGAATGTACCAGATTTATGTTTCCACAGGCTCGGCCTGTTCATCAAAAAAAGGGAACAGCAGAATACTTGAAGTTATGGGACTTACTCAATCAGAGCTGGATGGAGCGATAAGATTCAGTTTTTCACGGGACAATACGGAAGAAGAAATTGATGAAGTTGTGAAAAGACTGAAGGAAAGTGTGGAAAGAATAAGGAAAATGAGATAATATTTTTTTATTTGAAAATAGAAAGGAAAGAGATGAACAATTATACTGATAAAAATTTATTGAATGCGGTAGGGCTTTCATACGGGGAGTTATCGCTAAAGGGGAAAAATAGAGGGCAATTTGAAAAGAAATTAAGAAATAAAATTAATAAGGTGCTAAAGGGATTTGATTATCAATTATTTGATGATTTGTCAAAACTATATGTCTTAATAAATCCTGAAAATTTAGATGAAGTGACAGATAAGTTAAAAAAAGTTTTTGGAATAGTCGGACTTAATCAGTCGGCAAAAGTTGAAAGAAATGATGAATTTATAAAGGAAAAAGTATTAGAATTTGCAAACTATGCTTATGAAAATGGAGCCAGAACCTTTAAAATAACGGTTAACCGAAGTAACAAGGGATTTGAGAAAAAATCTATGGACTATGCACGTGAACTTGGAGGACATGTACTTGTAAACAGTCCGTTTGAAAAAGTTAAAATGAAAGATCCAGATGTTATGATAAATATAGACATTAGAAAAAATGTTTATATTTACACAGATAGAATAAAAACTTATGGAGGACTTCCTCTTGGATCAACAGGAAAGGGGCTTGTTCTGTTATCGGGTGGAATAGATAGTCCAGTTGCTTCATTCATGATGGCAAAAAGAGGGATGAGATTAAACTTCATCACATTTCACAGCTTTCCGTTCACAAGCCGACAGGCTCTTGAAAAAGTAAAGGAACTGACTGACATTTTATCACTTTATGTTGGAAAAACGAGACTTTACTCGTTAAATATACTAAAAATTCAGGAAGCGATAAATACTCAGACAAAAAAAGATTTGGCTACAATTTTAACAAGACGGGCTATGATGCGTCTAGCTGAAAGATTGTCGAATACTATGCAGTATCAGGCTTTAATTACAGGAGAAAGTCTTGGGCAAGTTGCTTCACAGACAATGGGAGGACTTACGTGTACAAATGCTTCTGTAGAAAAATTGCCAGTATTTAGGCCTCTTATTGGAATGGACAAGACGGAAATAATTGAAATTGCAAAGGAAATAGAGACTTATGAGAAATCCATTGAACCGTATGAGGATTCGTGTGTAATTTTTGCTCCAAAACATCCAGTTACAAATCCTAAGCTGAAAGATGTGCTGGCAGAAGAGGCAAAAATTGAAAATTATGATGAAATTATGGATGAAATTTTTGAAGAAAAGGAATATTTTAATTTTGGATAAATTTAAACAAAAATAAAAGTATAATGGAGAAAAATTTATGAAAGAAAAGAAAGATTTTCAAAAACAGAAAAAAGAGGTAAAAGAAGGTAGGTTTAAGAAAAAATTAGATGAAATAAAAAGAATGATTTATTTGATTTACAGAAATTACCGTGATGGAGAAACGCAGATACTTGCAATTTCCTTGACTTATTATTCGCTTCTTGCAATTTTCCCGGTAGTTGCCCTTGTATTAGGAATTACAAAGGGATTTGGACTGGATAAAATATTTATACAGAAGTTTTTTGAGTTATGGCCAGGAAATAACAGCTTTTTAAGAGCAATTGTGGATGTTGCCCAAAGGCTTCTTTTGTCTACGGAAAGTAGCATATTAACTGGGGTTGGGATTGTTATTTTAATTTATTCGGCAGTAAAAGTTTTAATAACATTGGAAAATTCATTTAATAAAATATGGAAAATAAATAAAAAAAGATCAATTACGAGAAGAGTTGTTGACTATATTGCAATTATATTTTTAGGGCCAATATTTTTTGTGCTGTTATCAGCTTTAAATTCAGTAGCAGTCGAAGAAATCGCAAAACATTTTTCTGAAAATGTAGTAATTATGAACTTATTCATCGGATTATTCGGGCCTGCGACGTACATTATCCTGTTCAGCTATTTATTTTACATCATTCCAAATACAAATGTGAAAGTAAAGCCAGCTGTTTATGCAGGAGTTGTAACAACATTACTTACTTTTGGATGGAAATTGCTGTTTTTATTATTACAGTCGTCAATTACAAGATACAATATAATTTATGGAAGTTTAGCATTAATCCCTATTTTCTTAATCTGGGTACAGTATGTCTGGGTAACAATTCTGCTTGGTGCACAAATAGCCTTTTCAATTCAGACATCTGATGAATTTTTATACAGCGAAAAAATTGAAATGCCGATAAAAGTAAAAAGAGAAGCTGGAATTTTAATTTTATCCTTGATTATTAAAAATTTTGTTGAAAAAAAGGAATCTTTTACATATCAAAAATTAACGGATAGATTGGGAATGGAAGTGTTCTTTGTAAAAGAAGTTCTGTCGGACTTGGAAAAAATGGGATTTATCAATGAAGTCTTTTATGATAAAAATTCAGACAGCCAGTATCAAGTTGCATATAGCCCAGAGTCCATAACAATTAGAGAATTTATGAGAAAATTTGATACAAAGAATATCGAATATTATGAAAATATTTTTGACAATCTGAATGGGGAAGATCAAAAACTTCTTGAAAAAATAAGAGAAAAGTTGGCAATGAAAAAAATAGAAAGTCCTGAACCAGAGTTTGAAAGTGACAATACACCTGAAAAAGAGGAAGCATCTTATTCAGAATCAGGACAGTCTGAACATTTTCAAAATCCGATAAAATCAAGAAAATCTAAAGAATTAACAATAGATTTTCAAATTTCAAAACAAAAAAATGAAAATTCACAAGTAAAAGATTCTCCAAAAATAATACGAAAAGAAAAAATCAATCGTGAACCTGAAGCTCAAACTTCTAAAACAGAAGATAAAAATTCTGAAAATACACAAAAAAAAGTGAGATATGAAGACGGAACTTGGAAATTCTTTTAATTAGAAAAGAGGAATAAAAATGATAGCAATAATAGTAATTATCGCAATAATAAATATCCTTACAGTCGTTGGAACAATTATTTTTCTTAATAAAAAAAATATTGAAAATGAAGAAAAAATGCTGTTAAACCAAATTAATGAAAATAATCGCCAAAATTTTGAGGAAAATAAGAAAAAATTTGATGAAATTGAAAAAACAATAAGTCTTAATACAAAAAATAATTTGCTAGAAGGAGTAAGTAATTTAGGAAACATATTATCTGCAAACAATGAAAAATTACTTTTAAGATTTAACGAATTAGGACAAAATTTAAGTGGCACAATGAACGACAATAACCAGTTATTATCCAAAAATCATACTGAAAACAGTCAACTTCTAACTTCCAGCATGAATAATAACATTCAAAAACTGTCAGTTCGATTAAATGAAAACAATACAGCATTAACAGGTGTAATGAATGAAAATAATCATAATTTGACAAAAAATATAAACGAGTTCAAGGATGGACTTACTCAAAATATAAATGAAAATTTTGAAAAATTAAGCCAGAAAATTGAAAACAGGCTTGATGTAATGAATATGAAAGTGGAAGAACGTTTATCAAAAGGATTTGAGGAAACGACAAAAACCTTTGGAAGTGTGTTAGAGCGTTTGAGTAAGATTGACGAGGCACAGAAAAAAATAGAAGCGTTATCAAGTAATGTTGTTTCGCTTCAAGATATTTTAACTGATAAAAAAAGCCGTGGAATTTTTGGGGAAATCCAGCTTTATCAAATATTATCTTCAGTTTTTGGAGAAAAAAACGACAAACTTTATCAGAAACAATACAAACTTTCAAATGGAACAATTGTTGATTCCATTATTTTCACTCCAGAACCACTTGGAAATATCACAGTTGATTCAAAATTTCCATTGGAAAATTATAGAAAAATGTATAATAATGAATTATCTCAAATTGAAAGGGAAAATGCCAGAAAAGATTTTGTAAGTGATTTAAAAAAACATATAGATGCAATTTCCTCAAAATATATAATAAAAAATGAAACGAGTGAACAGGCAATATTATTTCTCCCTGCTGAAGCAATTTTTGCCGAAATAAATGCTTACCATACAGATATAATAGAATATGCCTACAAAAAAAATGTACGAATAGCCTCACCAACAACATTAATTTCAGTATTGACAGTAATTCAAGTTATGATGACAAACTTGGAACGTGACAAATACGCAAATATAATCCAGCAGGAATTGGAAAAATTGAATACTGAATTTACAAGATACCGTACTCGTTGGGACAATCTCCAAAAAGACATTGAAAAAGTTTCCAAAGATGTAAAAGAGATTAACACAACTTCAAATAAAATAAGCAAAAGATTTACAGAGATTTCAAATGCAAAATTTGAAGAAAAAATAGGAAATAATAATGCAGAAAATTTAAAGATTTTAGAAATTGAAGAATAAATGAATCTGATAAAATTTAACAAAAAAGTTATACTAAATCCCATTTAAAATTAAATTTTATATATTTGCACTAAATTTTGTAAAAAAAACAGTTTTAGCCAATTTCTACTATATTAAATGGGAAATAGTATTAGTTCAAAAAGGAGAAAAAATAAAAAATGCAAAAAAATGGAATAATATTTGGAAAATTTTATCCACTGCACATTGGACATGTTGATTTTATCCAAAGAGCCAGCGGTTATGTAGAAAATTTGTATGTTGTTGTATGTACCGATGACGACAGGGACAAAAAATTATTTAAAGAATCAAAGATGAAGAAAATGCCAACCATAAAAGATAGAATCAGATTTGTAGAAAAAACTTTTAAACATCAGAAAAACATAAAAATAATACATCTTGCAGAAGATGGAATCCCATTTTATCCAAATGGCTGGAAATTATGGAGTGAGAGGGTACAGGAAACTCTTTTAAAAAATAAAATTAAAGTGGATGTAATTTTTACAAATGAAACTCAAGATGTGGAAAACTATAAAAATAATTTTTTAACATTGTCAAATTTTGAAAAAACTTTCAATAAAAATTTAGAAATTCAATTAATAGACATAAATAGAAACAATTTTCATATCAGTGCAACTGAAATAAGAAAAAACCCATACAAAAACTGGTTTTTTATCCCAAAATATGTAAGGGAATTTTTTGTCTTAAAAGTAGCAATAATCGGTTCAGAACACTCGGGAAAAACTAATTTAACTCATAAATTATCCAATTACTACAACACAACTTATGTAAAAGAATATAGAAAAGAGTATATAAAGGAAGAATTGCAGAATCACATAGAAAATATCCAATACTCTGATTACAGCGATATCGCTTATGAACACAATAGAAGAATATTGGAATCTATCAAAAATGCCGATAAACTAACTTTTATAGATACCGAATTTTCCTCCTTGCAAACTTTTTCAATAACTCAAAATCATCAAAAAAATCTAGTAATAGAAGATTTCATTAAACATAGTAACTTTGATATTCTAATATACATTGAAAAAAAATCGAATTCAAAAAATGAAAAATCTGAATTTGATAACATATTACAATGTTTACTTGAAAAAAATAATCAAAAATTTATAAAACTATTTTATAAAAATAACAAAAGTCTTACAGAAAATTACATGAAAAGCATCGAAATATTAAATAAATATCTTGAAATAAACTAAAATAATTTATTGAAACAATAGTTTAAAAATCAAGAAATAATAAGCACTTTCTAAGAAATAAAAAACAGACTGCGAATGAAAATATGAAAAAATCCAAATAAAATGAAAAAAAGTAGTTGACAAAGAAATCTAATTATGATAATATATATCCTGTCGATACGAAATGTGTCGCAGGACAATTGAGATAAGAATAGAAGAAGCAACAATGTGTAAAAGATAAAT